>JACQXP010000053.1:10410-11203 GCA_016208645.1 Candidatus Methylomirabilota bacterium
CCGGGCGCACATCCTTCAGATCCAGGTACTTCTCGACCACGCTCAGGGGGCCGAGGTTGAATGGGCCGAGGCTACCTACGTGCATGGCATTGCGGGTATGCGCTGGGGACGCCAGGTCTTGGATGAGGTGGATGACATGACCCAGGGTGTAGAAGGTCTCAGTGAGCCACCGCTCCCGGTCCTTGGGATCGGGTTCGGTGAGGCTCATGCGGAAATATCTCCGTGCATCCCGGTAGGAGAACTCCTGCCCAGGGAACGCCTCGGGGGCTTCGAGGCCCCATTCGTGGGATCGCTTGCCAAGTTGAATCCCAGCCGTGAGCCCGCGGTTGTAGATAGGATCGTAAAAATGGTTGACGTAGCGAAGGGGTTCATCCTCATGCCGGGAGCCTTCTTGCAGCCACCCGCGGGGCGTGAGTCGCGGCTGGAACAGAAAGGAACCTCGGGGAAGTTGTTGAGTTCCAGAGATCCCGAGCTGTTCCGCGAGGAAATCGTCGAGTTTGGCTGCCTTGTACGCCTCCTCGCTCATAATCGCGTGGGTCTCGACCTCATAAGGCCACGCAGGGGATTGGAGCGCCAACAGGACGACGATGGCAGTCGCGATTAGGGAAGTTCGGCTCGTGGACTCAGTATTCATGGCCGCCCCCTGAGTTCGCGGAGAATCTCCTCGCGGGAGGTTGGAAACGCTTGGAGATCAATCACGCCCCAGCCCGTCTTGCCGGGAAGACGTACCCGCTCCTCCTCGATCGCGAGGACCATACGCGGGAATTTGCGCCAATCCACGTGGCCCCAGTCC
>JACQXP010000054.1 GCA_016208645.1 Candidatus Methylomirabilota bacterium
CCACGAGCATCTTGGCGCCGATTTCGCGGGGGGTGGAGCCGCGGGATGCGGTCACCGTGGCCACGGCGACAGAGTGACCGGCCTGCAAGAGGTCGCGGATCTTGCGGTACATCGGATACCCTTCAACCGCCAATCCCGCCAGGGGCGGGACAAGGCCGCCAAGGTCGAATCCGGCACAAAATCTTCTTGGCGCCTTGGCGGTTATTAGATGAATCGGGCGATTCAGTGGGTGGGTTTGGGCGCCATGAATACCAGGAGCGTCAGAAGCTCCTTGGCCGCGTTGGTCACGCCGTGTTCCGCTCCCGCCGGTGCGAGGACCGCCTGACCCGCCACCAAATTCGACATTTCGCACTCCTCGCCAAGCTCACCCCTGCCCCGTCTCCCTCCGATGTTCCCGGAGGAATTGCTCCACCTCCCGGATGAGGTCGGTGGCGCCGGGCAGGTCGCCGGATGGAACCCCCTCGGACGTTTCCTCCCGGGCCACCCGCTGCTCCAACTCTTGAATATATCGGGCCACCTCCGGCTTCTGGGCGATGATGCGGGTCAGTTGCCGGTCGAATTCCGCTGCGGCTTCCTCCAGCTCCCCCACGTCCGTCTGCCACTCCAGGAATTCAAGGACGCGGCGCACCAGGGCCAGGATGGCGTGGGGATTGCTGACCTCGGAGACGTAGTGGGGGACGCTGGCCCACAGGCTGACCACGGGGAGTCCCGCCCGCCGGCAGGCATCGTTCAGGACGCCCACGATCCCGGTCGGCCCCTCGTAGCGGGTGGGGCTGGTTCGCAGCCGCGCCGCCAGCTCCGGATCGGTGCTCACCCCCGTGATCTGAATGGGCCGGGTATGCGGCACATCCGCCAGCAGGGCGCCCAGCGTGATCACCAGTGTCACCTGGGCCCGACCGGCCACCTCCAGGATGTGACTGCAGAAGGTCTGCCATTTGAGGTGTGGTTCGATCCCGATCCCGACGATCACGTCCCGGGGCAGGGAGGGCTCCTGGCTCAGGAAGAACTCGTTGGCCGGCCAGCGGATCTCCCGGGTCTGGGAGCCATCCTGGATCCGCACCTCCGGCCGGGTCAGCCCGAAGTGGTAAAACTCCTCAGGCAGGATCCGGGCGATGCATGGCGCCGACCAGCGCTGGGCCAGGAACCGCGCCGCGGACGTGGCGCTCTCGGCGGCGTCGTTCCATCCGGCGAAGGTCGCCAGCAGGATGGGACGGCGGAGGCCGGGCGGAAGGTCCTCGATCACCAGGGCAGAAGATTCGGCCATAGGGAATATCCTTGGCTGCGGGGGCCCGGGGCGCGTCCCTCAGGTAGCCGGCGGAGACGTCGAGCTCGGTCTTCGTCCGTTCCGGTAGCGGATCACGCCCGTCTGGTCCAGGTAGAACCAGCGGACCTTCGTGCTCCCGTCCTGAGGCCTCGCATAAATCGTGTAGGTGTTCAGCAACGGATCAGGGGAGGTATCGGTGGACGTCAGGTCCAACTGGTACTTTTGAATCACCCGGGAGCTGGTGGTCCGGGTCGCTTGACCGCGCCGGACGGATCGGCGGCGGGTCCGGACGAAATTCACCGCATCCGGGATGAAGCCGGTCTCCTCCAGCTCGTCGAAGTCCCCCGAATAGCCGGGCGGGTCGCTCTCCAGCCGCCATTCCTGCTGGCCCTTGTGGACCTCCCGGAGGTACTGGATGACCGCCACCTCCCGGGCCCGCTGCACGAAATTGAGATACGACGGAATCGCGATCGCCGCCAGGAGACCTATCACGGCGACCGCGATGAGCAGTTCGATGAGCGTGAAACCGCCCCGACACTGGCCGGGGACCTTGCGCCGTCGCATTCGGAGAGCCCCCCGTCTCAGTTCGGTTCAGGCAATTCGGCCAGGATCCCCTCCATCTTGACCAGCGTCTGCTGGACCTCGGTCGGCACGCTGGTCCCCCCGATCCCCGCCTTCAGTTCGGCCAGCGCAGCCCGTAGGCGCCCCGTGCCCTCTCGCTGCGCCGTTTCCCGCTGGACCAAGGCGTCGCCCGCGGCATTGACGGCCATTTCCAATATCGGCGCAGATGGGCGCGCATCTCGTACTTGCCGGCGGCGAATCCCTCCAGGATTCGCTGGACGTGATACGCCGGTCCCACGACCCGGTGGGTGACGAAGATGGACTGCACCGCCACCAGCGTTGCGACCACCAGGACGGCGGGCCAGAACCGCTTGTGCAGCTCCAGCACGTGGCGGGCGATCCAGAATTGCTGCTCCGGGTTTGCCTAGGTGGCAAACTCTTGCTGGAGGGGATAGAACATCAGGAAGCCGAGCAGTAGCGAGTACCCGAGGATGAAGAGCAGGATGGTTGCCGCGACCCTCAACTGGTACCAGGGCTGGATCAGGACCTTCCGCCGACGGAACTTGGGCCATCTCTCCGCGACTGCTGGTTCGGCCATGCTCTTCTCCCCAGATGCTTCCGGGTTCCCCTGAGGGGCCGCCTACTCTCCCCCCGCCCACGCGACGGGATGCGTCAGCCAAACCTCGAGATCTGCGCCGGCGCCGGCCCGCTTTCAGCCCACCTCGGTCGGGTTGTGTGGATCCCGCTCCCAGTCGTACCAGGAACCGGCATAGTTGGCCGCCGACGGGTAGCCAAGCAGTTTCAGCGCCAGCACCCCGACCGATGCCGACACCCCGGCATTGCAGTAGGTGATGACCCGCTTGTCCGGCGTGACACCCGCCGCCTCGTGGATGGCGCGCAGGGCCGTCTCCCCCTTCCAGGTCTTGAACGGGCCCTCCCAGAAGATGCTGATGGGGACGTTCACGGCCCCGGGGATCCGGCCTTTTCGCTCACCCCGCCCCACTTCCCCCCGGAAATCGGCCGGCCCCCGGCAATCAACGAGTCGAACCCGCGCGTCCCCGATGGCCCGCCGGACCTCATCGCTGGCCACTCGCCAGTCTCGCTGCACCCTCGGCGTGAAGGAAGCCGGGGGGTGGCGCGGCGCCTCGGCGGTGACCGGCCGACCCTCGGCCGCCCACTTGGGGTAGCCGCCGTCCAGCAGGCGGACGGCCGGATGCCCGTAGGAGTTCAGGATCCACCACAGGCGCGCCGCGATGTGGTTGCCGTCGTCGTCGTAGGCGATGACCAGATGCTGGTCCCCGATCCCCAGCCGTCCCATCAGTGCGGCGAACCGCTCAGGCGAGACGACCGTCATCTTCACGGGGGCGTCCGGCTCCACGATGTCGGTCAGCCACCCGATGAAGACGGCACCGGGCAGGTGCGCCTCCGCATACCTCTCCCGGCTCTCCAGGTACCAGGGCTTGGGAGCATCGGGCGGGCG
>JACQXP010000086.1 GCA_016208645.1 Candidatus Methylomirabilota bacterium
CGCACCCAGCTTGAAGTAGAGGCCGACCGCAATCTCCAGCCGGTCCGTCGCCTCGTAGACCACGCCTCCCAGCCGCTCGGTGGCAGCTCGATGAATCTTCTCTCTCCACTCGTTACGTGGCGGTTCGTACGGTGGGATTCGGAACTGCAGCTTGAGCGGCCGTTTCGCCATCGCTGCTACACATCCTCCGTATAACGGATCCGGCTTCACCTGTGGGGGCGGCTACCCGCTCTGAACTGGCTCTGATCGAGTACCAAACACCCGCCCCCGTCAGGTGCAAGCCGAAGTTAGACGCACTAGACGGAGAATGGGAACATGGGGTGTATCTCGCCTGGGTCGGGCCGAGGATACCGGTAACTCTTCGGACGATCTCAGCGAGGACATGGGACGAGTACTACCGCACCGGCTGCAAGTGGGACCAAGCCGCATCCTCCTCCGGCCTGTTCCAGTCCTCCGCCAAGGCCTGCTCAGTCAAGAGCGCAGTTTCATCGATGCCGAGGTCGGGCGAGTCTTCAAGAATCACAACGATCGCCCGACGTGCCGAAGTCAATTGCACCGGCTCAAGCAGACGCACGTTGCCGCGTTCATCGATCAGAGCTTCCACCGTCCGTATCATGTCACACCTCTTTAGATATTGTACCACAGAGGAGATGGATTGTCTCTCGCGCGTCTGACCGCCGTGTGGGGGCGGTCGGCCGGACTCCAGACGGCTGCCCGTGCCCGATTCAAGACGTGCGTGCAGATCATGATTGTTTGCGCGTCCCTATGGTCGAGGAGCTTAGGCCGGTGACTCTTTGGGTGTAGGGAGGTGGGGCTGAGGTCCAGAGTCGGGTCCAGGGCGCTGGTCGCAGCCGAATGCCAGCCCGGGTGGGAGCCTCCGAAAAGAAGCGGACCCCCTGGGGATCGGTGTCCCGCAGAGGGCCGTGGGTCCTCCCGCGCGCCGGGACAGCGGCGCCGGCGTCTACCTGCTTTTCGTTCCCGGGTGGGCTCACGCGATCACCCTCCCCCTGCCGCAACCGGAAACCGCCGAAGCGGGCTGAGCCTACCTCCGGTCCTGTCGCAATGTCAAGCGCCGCGCCCCACGGTTCGCCTCACGGGAATCCCTTCGGCTTTGCGCAAATACGTTGTTGCTTACGTCAACTTCCCCCACCCTCCCTCCTCCGCAGGATTTTCCTGATCGCTGGCGTATACCCGAGACGCCACATGGTCGGGATGGTCACGGACCCAATCGGAAAAATCGAATCAGGGCTAGAACTGGGGCTCGCCCTGGAACTTGCGGAAGGCGGCGATCAGGTAGGGAGAGACCAGGGAGACGACCGAGAGGACCACGAGGACCAGGGAGATGGGGCGCTGGAGCAGGGTCCAGTAGCTCCCGTCAGAAAGGACGAGGGCCTGGCGTAGCGACTGCTCCATGAGGGAACCCAGAACCACCAATACCCCAGCAGGCCGAAGCCACAGGCCAGCAGCAGATCCGTGGTGCTGCTCGAGACGCCGTACACCCCGATCACCGACACGGCCAGGATCATGGGGTACAGGATCCGCTCCGGGATGGCCAGGATCTTCACCCACAGGCCGACCAGGGGGAGGTTCAGGATCAAGAGCATGGTGTTGCCGATGTACATGCTGGCGATCAGGCCCCAGAAGACGTCGGGGTTCTTCTGGTACATGAGGGGCCCCGGCTGCACCCCCAGCATCATCAGCGCTCCCAGCATGATGGCCGTGGTAGAGGACCCGGGGATCCCCAGCGTCATGAGAGGCACCATGTTCCCGACGGCCGCGGCGTTGTTGGCCGACTCCGGCGCGGCCACCCCTCGGATGTCGCCCTTGCCGAAGGTGCTCGGATCCTTGGCCAACCGCTTCTCCACGTCATAGGACATGAAGGAGGCGATGGTCGCCCCGGCCGCGGGCAGGACCCCGATGTAGAACCCGATCACGGTTCCCCGGATCATGGCCCACCAGCTCGCCGCGAACTCCTTCCACGAAAGCCAGACCCGACCCAGCGGGATGGGTTCTCGCCTGGCCTGGCCCAGCTCCTCCACGGCCAGGAGGACCTCGGAGACGGCGAACAAACCGATGGCCACCACCAGAAAGCCGATCCCGTCCAGCAGTTGGGGCACCTCGAAGGTGTAGCGGGCGATCCCCGTGGACAGGTCCACGCCGATGGTGGCGATCATCAATCCGAAGATCATGGACAGGAGGGCCTTGACCAGAGACTTCCCCGCCAGGCTGGTCACGCTGGAGAGGCCGAGGAGCATCAGGCCGAAATACTCCGCCGGCCCGAATTTCAGCGCCAGGGCCGTGAGGGGGACCGCGAAGAGCATCAGGCCCAGGATGCTGAGCGTTCCGGACACGAAGGAGCCGATGGCGGCAATGGCCAGGGCGGGGCCCGCCCGCCCCTGCCGGGCCATCTGGTGCCCGTCCAGCGTGGTGACCACCGACGAGGCCTCGCCTGGGACGTTGACCAGGATGGAGGTCGTGGACCCGCCGTACATGGTTCCGTAGTACATGGCCGTGAGCATGATCATGGCCGAGGCCGGGTTCATCCCGTAGATGACGGGGATGAGGATGGCGATGCCGCTCACGGGGCCGATGCCGGGCAGGACGCCGATGAGGGTCCCGATGACGGATCCCACCGTGGCCCAGACCAGGTTGGCGGGTGTCAGGGCCACGCTGAAGCCGTACGCCAGGCTGGAGAAGACCTCGGCCATGGGCGCGTTCCAGCCCCCAGCGGCTCACCAGCCGCGGAAGAGGGTTCCGATGGGAAGGTTGATCTTCAGGACCTTGACGAAAACGTAGTAGAAGCCGGCGCTGAACCCGGCGGCCACGAGGCACCCGCGCCAGACCGGCTCGCCGAGCATCAGCAGGCTGATCAGGACGAACGCGACGGTGGCCGGCAGGTAGCCCGCCGGCTCCAGGACGAGCGCGTAGCCGACGAGCAAGCCGAACAGCAGGAGGGGAGTGAGAAAGCGGCGGAAAGAGGCGGAGCCCGCCTCGGCGGCTTGCCGACCCGACCAGACCAGAACGAGCTGGGCCGCCGCCAGGATCAACCCGGCCCAGCCCAGGATCGTCGGAAAGGCCGAGGGGCCCAGGGGATCGGCCACCAGCGGCGCCTGAAATCCCTGTGCCCCCCGGAGGTAGGCAATGCAGACCGCGGCGACGAGGGTCGCCGCGATCGTGTCGTGCGTGCGTTCACCCATTGGTGGCTCGGCCACAGGGGTCAGCGGCTAGGGGCAGGAATCGGCGATGCTCCCCGACACCCAACCCCCAATCCCCAACCCCCGTTTTACTTCACCAGGCCCAGCTCCTTCAGCAGCGTCGAGGCGAAGGTGAGGTCCTCGTCCAGAAACTTGTTGAACCCCTCGCCGGCCATGAACAGATCGAACCAGCCGCTGTCGGCCGCCAGCTTCTTCCACGAGGCGGTCTTCACCATCTTGCCGAGGGTCTCGCGCCAGTAATCCGCCTGCTCCTTGGTGAGGCCCGGCGCGGCGTAGAATCCCCGCCAGAGGATGTAGTTGGTGTTGACCCCTTGCTCTTTGGCAGTGGGCGCGTCCTTGAACACCCCGCCCAGGCGCTGGTCGGAGAGGACGGCCAGGATGCGAATCTGCCCTGCTTCCACTTGGCCCGCAATCTCCGAGATGTCCGGCGCGGCGGCAACCGTGTGCCCGCCCAAAAGCGAGGCCAACGCCTCCCCACCCCCCTGGAAGGGCACGTACTTGCCTTGTACGCCTCCAGCAGTTCCTTCAAGCCCTTGTACGGGGAATCCTTCCGGACCACGATGGCCCCATAATCGGTCGCTACGGCTGCGATCGGCGTAATGTCCCGAAAGGTGAGATTCTTGCCGGTGGCGGGATCCTTGGCCCGACCCAGGGCCAGGGTGAAGGTGAGCGCCGGGGACATGGCCAGCAGCAGGTGGGCGTCTCCCTTGCGCTTGGCCATGACCTGGCTGATGGCCACAGCCCCGCTGCCGCCGGCCACGTTGTTCACCACGATCGGCTGCGGAACCAGCTTCTCCTCGGTGAGGACTTTCTGGGCTCCTCGGGCCGTTCGGTCCCAGCCCCCGCCGGGCCCTGACGGCGCAATAAACTCGACGGGCTTGTCCGGCTGCCAGGCAGCTCCGGCGGCGCCAGCCAAGATGACCACCCCCAGCAGAACCGCGAGCGTCGAAAACCCAGCCCACCTGTGCATGATGTCCTCCTTTTTCTCTTCCGTGGAATGATCTCCGTCCAGGGCTGCCGGATAGTACGTCCGACCCAACTGGCCTGTCAAATCAAGAGCCGGTGCTCACCGGCTCGGCCGGAGCGCCTCCGGAACGCCGGCGGCCACCCCGTCCAGGATGACGCGCTTGGCGCGTTGCCCGTCGAATTCCGCTTGAAGGTCAGATACTCGGTGCGACACTTCATGCGGCACCTCCCCCAGACCGAGGAACACCCCCAAAGAAACCACAGATTACGCAGATTGTCGGAAAAGATCGTCCGGAGCAATCTGCGAAATCTGTGAAATCTGCGGTTACTTCTGATCCGAAGGGGGCTCCAGGCGGTAGCGGAAGTCGCAGAACGGGGCCCCCTCCATGATCGTCTGGGTCCGGGTGAGCGTGAGGTCCGGGTTGAATCCCTCGCCCAGGGCGTAATCCCGGCCGCAGGACAGCACCACGCCCAACTCCGGGATGCCCAGCGCCCGGTACATCTCCGCGTACCGGCAGCGGGTCACGTTGAAGTGGTAGCTCGTCCCGGTGGCCTGCAGCACCTCGATCTGCAGCGCGTCGCCCTTCACCCAGGGATCCTTGCCGCTGACGAAGTGGTCCAGGCTGTTGCCCCCCACCTGGCCGGCCAGCACCTTCCCCTGCTGGCGGGCAATCTCCACGATCACGCGCTTGGCGATCTCGATGACCCCCTCGCGGCCGAACTCCGCCGCCAAGGCGTTGATCAGGGGGGCCAGGATGCGCGCCTCGATCTCGCGCCGCTTCAGGACCCCAATGTCGTTCAACGTATCGGGTGGCAAGCAGTCCTGCATGGTTCCCTCTCAGGGTTTCGCCGGGCCCGTCTCCGCCCGGCCCGGCATGGTTCCCTGGCTGAAGCCGTGGTGGGCCACGACCTCCTTCAGGCTCCAGTAGTCCCCGCCGAAGGGGTCATAGGCGAGCGGCGCCACCCGTCCCACGATGACCGCGCCCTCCTCCACCACCTCGTCATCCGCGTGCAGGGCCACCACCTCCGCCAGAAAGAGCACGTGCGATCCGAGCACCAGGGATCGGCGGGTCACGCATTCCAGATTGACCGGACACTCCCGGATCAACGGCGCCCGCACCTTCAGTCCGGCCATGGGGGTCAGGCGCGCCTCGGCGAACTTGCTCACGTCCCGCCCCGAGACCACGCCGCAAAAGTCCACGGCGCGCAGCAAGGACGCCGGCGGGATGTTCAGGACGAATTCCCCGGTCTCCCGAATAAGATCATAAGACAGCCGCTCCGGCCGGATGGCCACGCTGACCATGGGGGGCGTGGCACACGCCACCCCGGCCCAGGCCAATCCCATGATGTTCGCGGATCCGTCCGCGCCGACGCAGGACAGCAGGATGACCGGCGCGGGCGCGACGAAGGCCGCCGTCTCCAGGGTGACTTTGCGCATCGCCTCTCCCTCCCGCCGTGGAGCAGAAGACCTTTCCAATACTTATCCACAGATTACGCAGATTTCGCAGATTCAACAACCAGTTTTCTTGTGGTTGTTCGCCGTCTTCCGTCGGGATACGAATCACCCGGAACGGGCGGCCGCCTGGGCGGCGACCACGCGAAGCGCGTGCTCCCAATCCGTGACCCGCGTGATGCCCGGCGGCAGATCCGCCTGGTTCCAGGGGCGATCGAAGAGCAGAACCGGGGTGGGGACCTCCACCGCGGCCAGCGCAACGTGCAGCTCGTCCTCGATCAGGAGATCCAGCTTCAACTCCCGCACAATGCGCGGCTTGTACTCGGCCGAGGGCTCGCCGTCCCGGTGCACCACCTGCTCGAACAGTTCCAGGAGCCCCGCCTGCAGGAGCATCCGTCGGGTGTGTTCCCGGTGCTGGCTCAGGCGACCCGTCACCACGAACAACCGATGACCACCAGCCGCCAGAGTCCGCATCGCCCTGGCCGCCTCGGGATAGACCGGGCGGGTCGCCAGGAAGTCGCTCGCCTCCAGCTCGCTGAAGAACCCCCACATCTGCGTCGCGGAGATCTCCGGATACCGGCGAAAGATCTCCCAGGCCGCGTCCTCGATCCTGACGTCGTGGCCGAAGCGCCGCCGGAACGCCTCCAGGTATCCGGGCAGCGATTCCGCCAGGACGTCGTCCACGTCAACGCCGATCCGCAATGACCCTGGCACTCCCCTGCTCCTCGACTATTTCAACCGCCAAGGGGCCAAGGACGCCAAGAGGACCCCACGATCATGGCTAACGGCCTCTCCTCCCATTTGGTCATTGGTCATTGGGTCATTGGTCATTTGTTCTCACGTTCCCCCGAGGATGTCCGGCTTCAGGTCCAGGCCGGCGCGAGGCGCGTGGTCCATGGCGACGGACTCCAGGACCAGGATCTGCGTGGGTGCCGCCACCAGGTGGGCGATCCGGGTTTCGAACTCCGCGCGGTCGCCCCCCTGGGCCCAGCGCTGCCAGTCCGCCAATGTTTCCCAGGTGCTGATCACCACCCAGAGCGACGGGTCGCTCGGGCAGCGAAGGGTCTCCCCGCTGATGTACCCGGGTTGGTTCAGGGCCTCGAGCCGCATCTGCTCCAGCGCGGCGCGCAGCTCCGCCTCGCGACCGTACCGGACCCACCGCTGGATCATCACCCGAACCGGCATGACCCCCTCCTCCACGGATTTCCGATTGCGGATTTCGGATTGCGGATTGGTCAAAAAGGTCGCCCGACTCTTTCCCTCGAACCTACCTACCCCGCCTCCCGGTACGCCGTGCTCGGGCAGATCTCCCGGAAGGCGCAGTAGCCGCACTGCAGGTAGCCGGGCGTTGCGGTGAATTCCCGGGCGCGGATCCCGCGGGCGACCTTCCCGATGGTGTCCCGGGTCTCCTCGAGGTCGGCCGCGGCCTTCCGGGCACTGCCCACCAGCCCCGACTCCAGGAAGTGCAGCTCCACGGCATCCGGGAGGCGGCCGGTCATCTGGTCATAGGCCAGGGCATAGATGGCCAGTTGCAGGCTCTCCCGGGCCTTCCGGTCGGCTTCTTTCTGGTCGCGGACGGCCGACGACTTGTAATCAATGATGGCGACGCGCCCGTCCCGCTCATCCAGGCGATCCCAGCGGCCGATCACCTTGGTGGTCTCCAGCAGGAAGGTGAACGGTCGCTCCACCGCCGTCGGGACCGTCCCCGTCCGCTCCTGGTCGGCCACGAAGCGTCGCAGGACCGCCCGCCCCTGCTCCAGGCGCAGATCCTCGTGCTCGCGCGTCAGGAATCCCACGCTCTGCCAGGCTGCCTCGAAGGCCTCCAGGACCTCTGCCTCGGTGACCCCGCCTTCCAGGCGGGGCGCGGACTGGGCCAGGGTGAGTTTGCGCCGCAGATAGAACGAAATCGCCTCGTGCAGCGCCTTGCCGTAGACCACCGAGTGATGCTCCCGGATCGGCACCCGCAGGAGGTGAATGTACTTGTATTTCAGCGGGCAGGTCAGATAGTCGTCCACCTGGTAGTGGCTGAGGGGCAGGATCTCGTGATCCGGGATGACCCGGAGCGCGTCCGCGCTCTCCTCCACCGAGGGGGCATGGCGCTGGATCGCCTCCAGGGCCGAGGCCTTGTACCGCGGGGGCTCCGACGGCGGCAGATCCAGGGCCTCCAGGAGGAACCGGCTCACCTTCTTGGCGCGGGCGCCTCCGTAATCCCGCGCGCTGGTCAGGAACAGCTCCCGCCTGGCCCGCGTCATGCCCACGTAGAAGAGGCGCCGCTCTTCTTGCAGGTGAAAATCCCCGCCCAGCAGGAGGTCGTGCAGCAGCGCATCCGGCAGGGCCAGGGGCTCCCGCCGTCCGCGTGAGGGGAAGCGGTCGGCCACCAGGCTCACCAGAAAGACCACGGGGAACTCGAGCCCCTTGGCCTTGTGCACGGTGAGGACGTGCACCGCGTCGGCGTCCTCGTCCGCCTCCACCGCCGCCGGATCGTCGCCGCCCTCCATGAGAAGGTCCAGGTGCCGGATGAACTGGGGAACCCCCGCCGGCGGCGCGGCGACGTCGGCGAACCGGTGGACGATCTCGAAGAAACGCGCGATGTTCCCCACGCGTTGGTCGGCCGCGGACGTGCCGGCCGCGGTCAGGCGCTTGAGCAGGCCGCTCCGCATGAGGAACTGGTACAGGATCTCGCCGGTGGACCGCTCCCGTGAGAGCGCCACGTACTCCATCAGGTCCTTCACGAGCCGCTCCACCGTGGCCCGGAACGTGAGGTCGAGATCGCCCGGGGCGGCCGGGCCGTCGAGATTCTCGAAGACCCAGCGCAGCGAGCGGTTCGCGCGCTTCGCCGCGCTGGCGCACCGGGCCAACTGCCAGTCGTCCATGGCGTACAGCTCGGACCCGGCCAGGAAATACAGGCTCACCGTGTCCTCGGGATCGGCCACCACCCGCAGGAAGGCGATGAGCAGCCGGACCTCGGGCCGCGCGTAGAGTCCCTGGTTTCCGCTGAACCGCCAGGGGATCCCCTGCAGGTTCATCGCCCGCAGGAACGGATCGGCGTCCCGGTTGGCGCGCACGAGGATGGCCACGTCCCGGTAGGTCCAGGCCCCCTCCTCCACCCGGCCCGCGATCAGGCGGGCCACGCCGTCGGCCTCGCTGGAGGCGGTGTCGTAATACAGGTGCCGGGGCGGGGGGCCCTCGGGCGCGGTCGCAACGAGGCGCTTGTCTATCCCCTCCCGCACCTCCAGCCGGTCCGGGTCGTTGTGGTGAATGAGGCGGGAGGCGGCGTCCAGGATGGCCTGGCCGGAGCGGAAGTTGTCCCGCAGGACGATTCGCCGGGCGTCCGGATAGGCGGCCGTGAACCCCAGGATGTTGCTGATGGCCGCGCCCCGGAACTTGTAGATACTCTGGTCGTCGTCCCCCACGACCGTGACGTTCCCCTCCGGTCCCGCCAGCAGCTTCACCAGTTCCCACTGGGTGTGGTTGGTGTCCTGGAACTCGTCCACCAGGATGTACCGGAACCGTTCGCGGTACTTCTGGAGGACCAGGGGATGCTCACGGAAGAGCCGGAGACAGAGGAACACCTGGTCGCCGAAGTCCACGAGGCCCCGCTCCCCCAGCAGGCGCTGGTATTCGCCATAGCACGCCGCCATCTCGCGCTGAAGCTCCGCCTCCTCCCGCAGCGCCGCATCCTCTGGCGATGTCGTGGCCCGCCCGGCCAGCGCCTCCGCGAAGGCCAGGTACTCCTCCGGCGTCACCGCCTCGTCCTTGGCCCGGCTGAAGAGCGTGACCAGCGCCTGGAGATGCTTCGTCGGGTCCCCCAGCGGGCGCAGGCGCAGGAGCGGCAACCGGAACAGGTGCTCCCGCAGGAAGACCGCCTGCTCGGGGCGGGTGAGCACCCGGAAATCGGTGCGGAGACCGAGGACCAGCCCCTCGTCCCGCAGCACCCGGTCGCCGAAGGCGTGGAACGTGCTGATCCACATGTCGGCGAAGCCATAGGGAACCAGCAGGTCCACCCGCCCTTCCATCTCTTCGGCGGCCTTGTCGGTGAAGGTGAGGGCCAAAATCTCCGAGGGGCGGGCCCGCTTGGCCGCCACCAGATAGGCGATCCGGCGGGTGAGGACCGTGGTCTTCCCCGTGCCGGCGCCGGCGACGATGAGGAGCGGCCCCTCGCCGTGGGTGACGGCGTCCGCCTGCTCCGGGGTGAGGCCTTCCAGCACCTGGGCCAGGGCCGGGCTGTCTTCGCGCACTGTCGTCAGCGAATTAGGCATCTCGGCTACACGCGTTCGGTTGTTTCCCGCCCTGCGGGATTCGGGTGTTCGGTGGTACTCGGGTACCAGGAACAACCGAACCACCGAACGCTCGAACTCTCGAACGCTTCTTCTTCCTACGCCTGCTGCTCCGCCGCCCTCTCGTGGCCGCGGGCCGCATAGATCAGGGGCAGGCTGACCACGGTGACTCCCATCTTCACCAGGTATTGCCCCCGGATCAGGGGCCCCACGGGCAGGACCCCGGCGAAGGCGATGCCGATGAACAGGACGCTGTCCACCAGCGTGGAGACGGTATTGCTGGTCAGGACGCGGATCCACTTCGGTCCCCCGACGTGCGCGCGCCACCAACCGAAGATCTCCGTGTCCACCAGGGAACTCACCAGATACGCCACCAGGGAGGCGAACACGATGCGCGGCGTGCTGCCGAGGACCCCCGCGAAGGCGCCCGCGTCCCGGTAGAAAGGAGCCGCCGGGAGCCAGATGGCGAACTGAACGTACCCGGCCAGGAGGAGGTTGGCCGCGAACGCCGTCGCCACCACCTGCCGCGCCCCCGTTTTCCCCAGGCGTTCGTTGATCAGGTCAATGAGGGTAAACGTCAGGGTGTACAGGAAGACCGCCGCGGGAACGACGATGCCGCCGATGGCGACCGGCTTGCCCGCGGTGACGTTGGCGATGAGTTCACAGGCCACGTACAGCCCGATTAGGAGGGTCGTCATCGCGGTGCAGCCTAACACACTTCCGCCACCCCTTCAAGGGAGGCCGGGGGGCGGACTCCTCAATTTTGGATTGCGCCTGCCTGCCGCGACGGCCGCGGCGCAGGCAGGGATTTCGGATTTGGGAAGGATGGGAATCAACTGAGAACTTGCACCTCGGATCGTGAAAATTCGAAATCCGAAATTCGACATCCGAAGATAACGATTGACACGCCTGCATGCTTTGGGCATTGTACACAAACAATACCGTCCTGATCCGGTACGACGCAAGACCAAACTATTCGTCCCGCTCAAGGCCGACCGCCCCGCACCTGACCGTTTCCGGATTGAAGGGCGATCATGGACACGGCCGGCGCACGGGTCCTGGTTGTGGATGACGACGCCGCCTCGCGGCGCTTGCTGGAGGTGCGACTGCGCGCCTTGCAGTGCGAGGTGGCCACGGCCACGGATGGGCAAGAGGCCCTGGCCGCCATCCAGCAGGAGGTCCCGGCGCTGATGCTGCTCGACCTCCAGATGCCCCGGATGGACGGCATGGAGCTGTTGCGAGCGCTCCGGCGGGAGGGCATTGATCTGCCCGTCATCGTCATCACCGCCCACGGCTCCATCCAGACGGCCGTGGAGGCCATGAAGGAGGGCGCCTACGACTTCCTGCCCAAGCCCTTCGATCCCAAGCACCTCGAGATCGTCATCCGCAAGGCCCTGGAGCGCCGCCGCCTCGCCGAGTCCAACCAGCTCCTCAGAGAGACCCTGGCGGCCCGCTCCCCCGACATCCTGGGGACCAGTCCCCTGCGTGGCCCTGTCGGAGCAGTTGCTGGAAAGCGAGCTGTTCGGTCACGAGAAAGGCGCCTTCACGGGCGCCCATCAGGCCAAGAAGGGGAAGTTCGAGGTGGCCCACGGCGGCAGCGTGTTCCTGGACGAGATCGGGGACATGCCGCACGGGCTGCAGGCCAAGCTCCTGCGCGTCCTCCAGGACCATACCTTCGAGCGGGTCGGCGGGACGCGGCCCATCCGGACCGACATCCGGGTGATCGCCGCCACCAACCGCGACCTCGACCGAGCCGTGAAGGACGGCCGCTTCCGGGAGGACCTCTTCTACCGGCTGAACGTGGTGCGCATCACGCTCCCTCCGCTGCGCGACCGCCGGGAGGACCTCCCCGCCCTCGTCCAGCACTTCGTGTCCAGGTACGCCTCGGAGACGAAGAAAGCGGTCCGCGGAATCACCGGCGAGGCGATGGCCCGTCTTTCGGAGCAGGCCTGGCCGGGAAACATCCGGGAGCTGGCCAATGTGATCGAGCGCGCCGTGGTCCTCTGCGCCGGGGATCAGCTCGAGCCCGAGGATCTGGCCCTCCCGGCCGCTGTCGCTCCCTCGCTCTCCTCTCTCCTGGCCTCCCCGATGGGGATCACGCAGTATCACGAGCGGATCAAGGAGTACAAGCAGGCGATCATCCAGGCGGCCTTGCGCCAGGCCGGCGGCAACCAGACCAAAGCGGCCGAGCTCTTGGGTCTCCAGCGCACCTACCTGGTGAAGCTGCTGCGCGCCCTCAAGATCCGGGACCAGTGAAGAGCAGGGGTCGGGGACCGGGGGTCAGGGGTCGGGGAAAGCGCCTACCGATCCCGGAACCATTCCGCCATCCGAGGGTAACCCCACCCACTGGGGGTTGGGGGGCGGGGGCCGGGGGGTGATTGGGACAGGCGCGCATCAGCCCGGACACCTCCCCACTCTCCGAGGGCTACCGTGAGTGATAGGTAACGTATATCAGAAGGCGACCTGCCGTGCAAGAAGCGGAGCCGGGATGCCGCTGCCCATCTGCTGCCGGCGCGTCCGGGAGCAGCCACCTCCGTGGATCTCCGTGTGAAGCCTACCACCCGGCGGCGTGCGGCACATTGGAGTTTTATCTTGCAAATATGCATTCCGAATGCATAATTGCACGGGAGGGAGGTGACGGATGCCGCACCGCTACATCCCCCGTGCTCTCGAGCCGGCGCTTCGCCGGGCGGCCCGGGAGTTCCCGGCCGTGGTCCTCACGGGGCCGCGCCAGGCCGGCAAGACGACCCTGCTGACCCGCCTGTTCGGCAGGACCTCCCGGTACGTGTCCCTTGAGCCGCCTGACGTGCGGGCCGCGGCAGCGGCGGACCCCCGCGGTTTCCTGGCGCTCTATCCGCCTCCGGTCATTTTGGACGAGGTGCAATACGCGCCGGACGTCCTGCCCTACCTCAAGGAGCGGATTGATGCGCGGCGGGCGAAGGCCGGGCAGTTTCTCTTGACCGGATCCCAGAACCTTCTGTTGATGGCGAACGTGAGCGAGACCCTGGCGGGCCGGGCCGCCATCCTCCGCCTCCTGCCGCTCTCTCGCCGGGAGTTGACGGGCCGGCCGGCAAAGCCGCTCCCCTGGGAGGGGACAGCACACACATCTCCGGGGCGGATGTCTCCGCCGCGAGACCTCTGGCAACAGCTCCTGCGCGGTGGATACCCGGAGCTCCATGTCGATCCGAAGCGCGACGCAAGCCTCTGGCACGCGAGCTATGTGCAGACGTACCTCGAGCGGGATGTGCGTACCCTCCGGCAGATCGGCGACCTCACGCTCTTCCAGGCCTTCCTTCGGGCGCTCGAGGCGCGAAGCGGCCAGCTGCTCAACCTCACCGATGTCGCGCGCGACCTTGGCGTGGCGGTCAACACCGCCAAGGCGTGGCTGTCGGTATTGGAGGCCACCCACCAGGTGCGGATCCTCCGCCCGTACTTCGCAAATATCGGGAAGCGCCTGGTGAAGACCCCGAAGGTGTACTTCACGGACACGGGCACGCTGTGTTTCCTGGCGGGGCTCCGGGATCCGGCCCACGCCGCGGCCGGGCCCATGGCCGGCGCCATCTTCGAGACCGCCGTCCTCTCGGAGATCGTGAAGACCTTCGGGAGTCGCGGGGTGGAGCCCCAGGTGTACTTCTGGCGCACCTCGAATGGGACCGAAGTGGACTTCCTCGTGGACACCGGGGCCAAGCTGGTGCCTATCGAGGTCAAGGTGTCCGCCACGCCCCGACCGCCGATGGCCGCGGGGATCACGGCGTTCCACGCCGCCCTAGACAAAAAGGCGGCGCCGGGATACGTGGTGCATCCCGGCGAGGTGTATCTCCCTCTTGCGCCCGGCGTGACAGCCCTCCCGTTCACCGCGCTCTAGCCCTTTACCACCTGCGCCGAGCACCCCCTCCTTATCCCGCACGATCCGTCGGGGACCGTTATGGGGAACGATTATGTTTCAAATATGTCCACATTCTGATACACTTTGAGTGCACGGAATACCAGTGAGAGAGGGAGGCACCCATGAAATTCATCACGATCCGCGACCTTCGGAGCAACACGGCGGCGATCCGCAAAGACCTTGCGAGCGAGCGGGAGATCGTGCTCACAGCCAACGGTCGGCCCTTTGCCGTTATGACGCGCGTGGAGCCGGAGACGCTGGAGGAGGAGCTTTTGGCCATCCGACGCGCTCGGGCGCGTCTGGCCGTCGAGCGGATCCGCGCCAAGGCAACGGCCGCGGGGTTGGACAGGATGAGCATGGACGACATTGATGCGGTCATCGCCGAGGCGCGACGCCAGCGGCGGGCTGCCAGGTGAAAATCGTCCTGGACACCAACGTGCTCGTCGCCGGCCTGCTGACGCCCGGCGGCGCGTGCGGCCGGGTCCTCGACCTCGTGATCGAAGGCGTGGTCGAGACGTGCGTGGACGAGCGAATCCTCCGCGAGTACGAGATGGTCCTGCGGCGCCCCCGGCTCGCCATTCCTCCCGCAGACGCCCGTACGGCCCTCGACATCATCCGCCGCACCGCCGAGCCCGTCGCGCCAGTCCCCTTGCCCGCCGACCTCCCGGACAAAGACGATGTGCCCTTCCTCGAGGTTGCCGCCGCGGCGCGAGCGATTCTTGTCACCGGGAACCTGCGGCACTTCCCCAGGAAAGCCTGCAAGGACGTCCGCGTGCTCAGTCCCGCGGGACTTCTGGACCTTTTGCGACGATCCGTCTGATCGTTCCGGTTCGCCTGAAGCGGCAGGCGGGATGCGGGCTCGCTGTTGCACTTGGTGAAGGCGGCCGAGACAGCGCCGGTGGCATCCTCCGTAGAGTTCTGTCCAGATCGCTCGCACGGGAGCAGGCCGCTGGCAGGCAAACCCGTCACGCTTCGCTGCGATTGATCCCCAACTCCTGCCACAGCCAGGCGATGTCGTACCACGCCTCCCCCTGTTGTCGCGCCCGGTCCTGGTGGTTCTCGATCTCGCGGAGCAGTTGAACGACCTTTGGACGCAGGGGCAGGTCCTGCGCCGCGGCCCTCGGCGTCCGGCCTTCCAGGGCCGGGATCCCCTCGTCCAGCCAGGCCTTGAAGTGGCGATGCATGGCCTGACCGAGAAGGCGGGCCTGCACCTCGGGGGGAATCTCCGAGGGCGGCTTCTCCAACCGCCCGCTCCGGGCCGAGGCCTCGACTTTCCGCCAGACATCCTCGACGATATCGGCCCGCAGGCTGGCCGCGTCGCCGGCCAACTCGTTGAGACGCCCCTTGGCCCAGGCCAGACGCTGGGCCGACAGGGCCTCAACCGTCAACTGGTCCCGCGTGAGCGTCAGGCTGGCCAGCCCCGAGGGCCCCGGTTTCCCGGACCCCTCGATCCTCTGGCTGGTGAGCATCATCCCATCGGCCGGGCGGGGGGCCTCCGTGACGTAGCGCTCGGCCGGGCCGGTGCGAAGCCAGGCGAACTGGCGCGTTCCCGCCGGATCATCCGGCTGCGTCGTGTCCTCGAAATCGGGGGCGGCCGAGAGCGCTGCCAGGAGCAGACCGTGGTCGCGGACCGCATACCGGAGCCTTCCCAGGACGACCGGATGCCCCTCGGCCGTGTGGAGCGCGGGCGGGCGGAAGTCGCGCTCCAACTGCTCGGCGTAGCGGCGGAAGATGAGGGATTCCGCCCGGAAGAAGTCCCGCCAGGAGGCGTCGGGGTGCTCCCGCCGGAAGGCCTCGTACCGCGAAGTGACATGCTGCACCAGACCCTCGCGATCGGACGGGTGGAAGAGAATTCCCGCCCCGGCGAGCTGCCGCTCGCCCCGGACCCGGATGATCCGATTGCTGAGCAGGTCCCACCGCGCGGCCGACAGAGACCCCCGAACCTCCCGCACCTGGAACGTCTCGCCGGTGAAGACGTCCCGGAGGGTCAGGCTCTTCCCCGGGTCCAGGTCCGCCACTTCCAGCAGGCCGATCACGCTGTCCTGCCACTCCTCCAGGATGGCCCGCTCGTCCGCCGGGAGGCTGTGGCCGCGGTCTGCCAGAAACTTGGCGAGAGGCGTCTGTCCCCCGGACAGGCGGAAGTCATAGAGAAGCCAGTCCAGGAAGGCAGGCCACTCGGGGTCAAACGTCTCCGGATCAAACTCCAGCGTCCTCTCGTCGAGGTCCATGCGCTCTCCGAAGTACTCCCGCATGGCGCGGTGGATTTCGGTCCTGGGGAGGGAGCGCTCGATGAAGGAGTCGAGCCGCTCTCTCAGGCGGGACTCCGGGCCACTCGGCCGGCTCGCGACGGGTGGGGCGGACGGCTTCCGCAGGCAGCACTTCTTGTATTTCTTCCCGCTTCCGCAGGGGCAGGGGTCGTTCCGGCCAACCTTGGCCACGCCCAGGTCCTGTGCCACTATGGCTTCGAGCTGCGCCTTGGCAGGGATGGGATCGGGCGGACGTGCCGCCCGGGCCCCCTGAACCCCCTCCAACGCCTCCTCCAGCGTCTGGGTGAACGCCCGCCGGTCCTTGACCTGGTAGTATCGGGCGCTCCGGCCCAAGGCCAGCCCCTGCCGGTAATGGCTCTCCGCGGCGGCTAGGTCGCCCCGCTTCTCCGCCAACTGCCCCAGGCTGGCATGGGCCTCGGCGGCGGAGGGATCCAGTTCCAGGGCCCGGCGGTACGCCGCCTCGGCCCGCTCGGTCTCCTCCAGGAATCGCAGGATGTTTCCGTAGCCGATGTGCAGGGCGGGGTCATCGGGGTGCGTGGCGAGGCGCGCCTCGTAATCGCGCCGGGCCTCGCGCGGGTTCAGGCGCCGCCCGTCGGTCAACCCAAGCCGCATGAGGTACAGGGGGCCTTCGTGGGCGGCCTCGGGGCCTTCCTTCTCCATCCGAGCCGTGAGCATGAGGAGCCGCGCCATGAGCGCGAGCTGCGCCGTAGGGGTCACGGCGTAATCGTCTTCGCGGCCGCAGCCCTTGCAGCGGATGCGATCCTTGATGAAGGGCTCGATTCGGTCGTCTTTGGGGGGATCGAGATCCACATACACCGCCTGGACGGGATAGGTGTACGTCCGGCGGCAGCCGTTGCATTGCAGGGCGAGGTCAATGTGCTCCTCGGGGACGGGGGACAGGTCCTGGCCGCTCTCGGCCGCGCGGGATGCCTCCCTCCGCTGGCGCTGGCGGATGGCGGGCAGGCGGGGATCGGCGACGCCATGAAGGTT
>JACQXP010000087.1 GCA_016208645.1 Candidatus Methylomirabilota bacterium
TCGGCGAACCAATCGGCCCCGTACCCCTCAGCCTCGATCCTCCCGCCAGCGGTACAAGACTTCCTTGATTTGGTCGGCGACCATCGGTCGCGCTTCAAACGGTTCGAGTCCCCGGGCAAGCAGTTCGTCGTAGCTTGTGTACTGGTGGCGTATGTACGCCTGGACGGCGAGCGTGATGGCCCTGGCGTTGAACTGCTTGGCCGGGGCCGATCGGCCAACCCGGCCGCTATATTTCTCGCAGGAATGACGGGCGATGGCATCCACATCGGCGCGGGGACAGGCGGGATAGAGTTCGAGGGTCCTCTCGGCAAACCGGGCGACATATTCTCGATCTGCTGCTTCATCTTTGGCGCGACGGCGTTCGCGCGCCTTTTCCCGGCGCGCCGCGTCTCTCTCGCACTCCTGCTTGGCCGTCTCAATGGCTGCCTCTGCGACGAGGACGCCCTGTCGCTCGCTCCGCTTCCGATGTCGGGAGAACTTGACGACGATGGCGGACTGAAAAGACAGGGTAAGGGCACGGCGGGTCAGGGCGGGATCCCCTGCTGGGAGGAAGACCAAGTGGGCCAGCCCAGCGCAAGTCATGCACCGGATGCCTTCTTCCCGGGTGATCTGTAGGAAGTTGCCCTTGAAGCACTCCGCCCCGCATCTCTCACAGCGTTCACCGCTCTTGTGGCTGATCCAAACGACCCGCTGCCCTTCTGCCATTTGGCTGTCACTCGCTACCTGAAGACCCCTCCCACGGAATCGCTCACGTGAAAAGCTTCAACTTTCGGCCTCCGCCCCAAGAGTTATCTCCAACTCTGCGATCAGCGGCGGCAAATCCTCCGTCACAGCTTTCCAGACCTGGTCCAGGTCGAGGTCAAAGTACGCATGGTCCATGGGCGGAGTGGACCGCCTCCCGTGCGGCGTCCAGCATGTGCCGCAGCCGGATCCGGTCAGCCGTGAGCATACTGAACCTCGCTATCGCGCACGACATCGTCGCGGAAGTACCGGCTCAGTTCCGCGGGTGTCCGCAGGTCCACCTTTCGCCCAAGGAGCTTCGACAGTTCCAGCTCCAGGCCGGCCATCCGTAGCAAGCCAACCGTGTGTTCCGGCTCGAACTCCACTAGGATGTCCACGTCACTGTCTGGCCGGAAATCCTCGCGGAGCACGGAGCCGAAGAGCGCCAGCTTGCGAATGTGATGCTTCCGGCAAAACTCCGCGATCCTGTCTTTCGGAATGTCTACTTGTGTCCGCCTCATGGCCCTTGTCTTCAGATTATGACCAAGTCCTGTGCACTTCCTGGTTTCCCGCCAGGCGAGGGGCTAGGAAGCTGTGCCTGGCTTGAGCCCTTCAACCGGGCGAATGTAGTGCCGAACGATACCTCTATACTGATCTCTCGTGGTCAACGCAAGGCCTTTTTCGAGGGAGGCCCATTGGACTGCTCGACACGCCTCCTAAGTCCTTCTGGCCAGAATTACGGTGATGTATTGTGCCCGCACATCCTTTCGTTCCCTCTCCCCACCGTGGGTTTGATGGGGGGACCCTCGGGTACCCCCTGGGTGCGGCCCCGCCTTGCACCCTCACCCCCGGCCCTCTCCCATCCAGGGAGAGGGAGCAGAAATGAGCGTCACAGGATTTGCGTTCCGCAGCACGAAGTTGGCCGCGCAAAAGTCCTTGCTCCGCATCGAGGCATGTGGCATCCTCCGTCAAGAATCGAGAGGGTCCCATTGTCGAATGGGGGAGTCCTCTTTCCGTTGCACGTGAGCGGAGGTCGCAATGATCGAGGATCCAAAGCAGGGCCTGGCGATGCACCGGTGGATGGTGCTGAGCCGCGCGCTCGACGAGGCGTGCTGCCAGGAGTCGGCGCACTGGTTCCCATCCCGGGGGGAAGAGGCGGTGCCGGTGGGGACCTTCTACGGGCTCAGGCCGGATGATGTGTGTGCGCCGGGCGACCGCGGATCGCCCATTGTCTTCGTGATGCGCGGGGTGGCGCTCACGCAGGTATGGCCGGGGGCACTGGGTAAGCGAACCGGTTTCGGGCGAGGCCGCCACTTCAGCTTCACGGCGCCCATCGAGCTGCGGGTCTTGCCATACATTGCCGGTGACCTGGGGCCCATCATCTCCCAGGCCACGGGCACCGCCTTTGCGCAGAAGTATCGGAAGAGCGACGCCGTGACCGCGGTCTCCTTCGGGGATGGGACGAGCAACCGGGGCGATTTCCACGAGGCGGTCAACCTGGGGGCGGCCTGGCGCCTCCCCATCGTCTACGTCATCCAGAACAACCACTGGGCCATCTCCATGCCCCTCGAAAAGGCCACGGCGGCCAAGCGGCTGGCGGATCGGGCCATCGGCTACGGCATCCCCGGCGTCGCCGTGGACGGCAACGACGTCCTGGCCGTCCATGCTGCCGTTCAGGAGGCGGTGCGCCGCGCCCGGGCGGGCCACGGCCCGACCCTGATCGAGGCCGAGACGTTTCGCATGCGGGGTCACATCGCGGCCGACACCGCGTCCTATCGGTCCGCGGCGCAGGTGGAGGAGTGGCAGGGCCGGGACCCGATCCGCCGGCTGGAGGAGCGGCTCTTGGCGGCCGGGGTGCTGTCGGCTGAAGAGGCGCAGGCCGTCTGGGCCGAGGCCGCCCAGGAGGTCGGAGAGGCCAAGGCGGCGGCCCAGCGGCACCCGGACATCCTGCCCACCGACCTGGGGCTGGATGAGATCTTCTCGACGCCGCTGGGAGGGGCCTGACATGCCTGCCAGGCGGATGACGTTCGTCGAGGCTCTCGTCGAGGGAATCCGGGAGGAGATGCGCCGGGACCCGAACGTGTTCGTCCTGGGTCAGGACATCGGGCCGTTCGGCGGATCGCTCCGCTCCACGCTGGGGCTGTGGGAGGAATTCGGGCCGGCGCGGATCTTCGACACGCCCATCTCGGAATCCGCCGCGGCCGGCCTCTGCATCGGGGCGGCCCTGGAGGGCCTGCGCCCCATCCTGGACATCTCCTTCGGAGAGTTCCTCCCGTCGGCTATGCCCCAGCTCGTCCTGCATGCCCCGGTGGTCCACTGGCTCACGCTCGGCAAGGCCCGCGTCCCCCTCACCATCCGGACCAAGGTCGGGGAGGGGCCCTACGGAGGCCACCCGCAATGCTTCGAGGCCTGGTTCGCTCACGTCCCTGGCCTCAAGGTGGTGATGCCCTCCACGCCGGCCGACGCCAAGGGCCTCATGAAGAGCGCCATTCGGGACGACGACCCGGTCCTGTTCTTCGAGCACATGTATCTGTACCACGGCGTGCGGGACATGGTGCCGGACGGCGAACACCTTGTCCCCATCGGCCGGGCAGACGTGAAGCGGCCGGGGAAAGACGTCACCGTCGCGGCAACGGCCTGGATGGTGCACCGGGCGCTCCAGGCAGCCCACCAGTTCGCGGCGGAGGGAGTCGAGGTGGAGGTCCTCGACCTGCGCACGCTGGCGCCGCTGGACGTGGCAGGGCTCCTGGCCTCGGTGCGGAAGACGGGCCGTCTGGTGGTGGCCCACGAGGCGTGGAAGATCGGCGGCCTGGGGGCCGAGGTGGCGGCGACCGTGGCCGAGCAGGGCTTCGGGTATCTCAAGGCCCCCGTTGTCCGGGTGGGGGCGCCGCACACCCCGGTGCCGGCGCATCCCACCATCCGCCGGGCCTTTCTCCCGGATGCCCAGGACGTCACCAATGCCGTGCGCGCCGTCCTGAAATACTCGGCGTGATCCGCGAAGCCGTCAGCCCGCTCGGCAAGAGCGTTCGGCTGTTTCCGCCTCTGGCGGATTCGGCTGTACATCATGAATCCGAGAGCGGACGGCCGATGGCGGATGGCTGAGGGCGAAGATGGGAGCGTGAAGGGTGGCAGAAGTCGTCCGGGTGGATCGGGGGATCCCCGTCCGGGAGGTCATCCCCCTCAAGGCGATGCGGAAGATGGCGGCCGACCATCTGGCCAAGAGCCACGCCCAGGTGGCCGCCGTCACGCATCTCGGAGAAGTGGACGCGACGGCGCTCACCGCCCTGCGCGAGCGGCTCGCCGGAGAGGCGGCGCGCACGGGCGGCGTGCGCCTGACCTACACCCCCCTTCTCGTCAAGGCCCTGGCCCAGGCGCTCACCCTGCATCCCGCGCTCAACGCCGCCCTGGCCGAGGACGCCCCCGAGATCCGCGTGTACGCCGAGGTCAACGTCGGAGTGGCGGTGGCGCTGCCGGATGGGAACCTGATCGTGCCCGTCGTGCACCAGGCGGATGGCAAGACCCTGGCGGAGGTGGTCGCCCGCGTGGCGGACGTGACCGAGCGGGCCCGGCGGGGGGCCCTCAGGCCGGAGGACGTGCGCCGGGGCACCTTCACGCTGTCCAACGTGGGGATGGTCCGCGGTGTGGGGTGGGCCACGCCCATCGTGCACCTGCCCCAGGCGGCGATCCTGGCGACGGGCCGGATCGAGCCGAAGCCGGTCGTGCGGGACGGGGCCATCGTGGTGCGCTCGATCCTGCCCATCAGCCTGACCTACGATCACCGGGTCGTGAACGGCGTGCCGGTGGGACAATTCCTCGAGACGCTGATTGACCTGATGGAGCACCCCGACAAACTCGAATTGGGGCTCTGAGGTAAAAAGGCTGTCAGCTTTCAGCGCTCAGCTATTAGCCGGTGGCTGACGGCTGATGGCGGAGTGAAGCGACCATGATCGAAGTGCGGATGCCGAACCTGGGCGAAGGGGTAACGGAAGGGACGATCGTCCGCTGGCTCAAAGCAGAGGGCGAATCGGTGAATGAAGGGGAGAGCCTGGCGGAGATCATGACCGACAAGGTCAACGTCGAGTTCGAGTCGCCGGCCGCCGGCGTCGTCCGGAAGCTGCACTTCCCCGAGGAAGCCGTCGTCAAGGTCGGCACCGTCATCGCCCTGCTGGAGCCGTCGGCGAGGCGCTCCTGATTTCGCTCGATCCGCCCCCCAGGAAAGGCGGGGGCATGCCGCCATGACGCCCGAGAATGTCGTTGACAGCACCCTTGCGTGCTGAATAGACTCCCGCCACGTTCGGTTGTTCCCCCTTTGCGCTCGGGAAGAGGTCCGTCGCTGGTTTGCCCTTCCGTTGTGTGTTCTAGGACCCAACCGCCTGGGGCGCGGTCCGTTGAGCCCGTACCAGGCCGACCATCATGAGGAGGTGCCGATCATGTCGCAGAAGCGAAAGCGGATGACACGGCGTGAGTTCCTGCGTGACGCGGCGCTGGCCACGGGCACCGTCGCCCTGGCCGGCGTGGTCCCCGTCCGTGCGCATGCCGGGCAAGCGTCAGAGCCGAAGCTCGGGGCCCAACTCATCGGGAAGCTGGAAGGCCCGGAACTCGTCCTGGATCCGGCGAAATGGCCCAAGAATTTCAGCCAGGCCCCCCTGCTGGCCGACCTGGTCAAGCAGGGAAAGCTTCCCCCGGTGGGGAAGCGGATTCCCGAAGAGCCGATGGTCGTGAAGCCCGTCCACAGCATCGGGAAATACGGCGGCACCTGGCGCCGTGGCTTCACTGGGCCGGGCGACGGCGAGAACGGCAACCGCATCGTCTCCACGGACAAGATCCTGTTCTGGGACTACACCGGCAACAAGGGCACCTGGCGCCGTGGCTTCACCGGGCCGGGCGACGGCGAGAACGGCAACCGCATCGTCTCCACGGACAAGATCCTGTTCTGGGACTACACCGGCAACAAGGTCATGCCCTGTCTCGCGCGGGACTGGAAGGTGAGCGACGACGGCCGGGTCATCGCCATCCTGCTGCGGAAGGGGCACAGGTGGTCCGACGGGCACCCCTTCACGGCCGATGACTTCATCTTCTGGTACGAGGACGTCTATCTGAACAAGGACCTCCAGCCGACGCCGAACCCCGACTTCATGGTCAACGGCAAGCCGGGCACGCTCCGCAAGCGGGACAACTACA
>JACQXP010000088.1 GCA_016208645.1 Candidatus Methylomirabilota bacterium
CCAGGTGATTGCTGTTGCGCAGGATGAATACCCCCTGGCGGAAGGGGGCCTCCGTTGTGGAGGTCCACCGGAGAATATCCGGGAACTTCACCAGCTCTTGCGACAGACGGGCCATGTCCCGCGGCGTGGTGACGTCCCCCTCTTGCCCGGCCCCGGGCGGCAGGCCGTGGACCGAGGCGAAGCGCGTTGCGGCAAACCCGAGCGCAGCCGCCCGCTCATTCATCCGGCCCACCGCCCCCGCGACGCTGCCGGCCAGCCGCTCGGCCAGGGCCGCCGCCGCGTCGTTGGCGGAGCCGATGAGCAACGCCGCCATCATGTCCTCAACCGGAAAGGCTTCCCCCGACTTCAAGAACACCTGGGAGCCGCCCATCCTGCTCGCCAGCGGCGAGGCCTGAACCGGATCCACGAGCTTCATCTGGCCGTCCCGGACGGCCTCCATCACCAGGAGGGCCAGCATCATCTTCGTCATGGACGCCGGGGCGCCGGGGCGATCCGGCTCGTGGCTCCCCAGGACATCCCCTGTGGCGGCATTCATCGTGATCCAGGCGAGCGTCCCGGGCGGCGAGGGTCCTCCCGATCTGGTCCGGGACTGCGCGGCGGAGACGGAGGGACACAGGAGCGCCAGGAGGAGTCCGCTGACGACGAAGAGGGAGACGCCTCGTCCCCGCCACCACGACCTGCGATCCGTCGCCCCATCGCAGCTCATTCCTCGCGATCCGATCATCGGACTTCTCCCCCTCCCACTGCGTTTGAAGTCCACGTCCCGGCCAGAGCGATCGCCCTCACCTCTGCTGGATCACCCCCACACCTTCCCGAGCCGCGAGGGCCTGGCGGGCGGCGCGGAGGTGGCGACATTCCCGCCGGAACTCCTGGAATCCCAGGCAGGAACAGGAGCGAGCGGACCACTGGCCGTCCTGCCGCGCCACTTCGATCCGGTAGGTCCCGCGCCCGTCGCGGGCGTCACAGACCGGCCCGTGCTGGCCCTGCGTCCAGGTAAGGTGCACCCCGTCCGGCGGACCGTCCAGGAACTCGCGCAGGACCCCCTGGATCCCGTGGGCCGCGGGGCCGTGATAGTAGAACTGCTCCAGGAAGGCGTTGACGCGCCAGTAGCCGCGCCGTAGTCCCTGCCAGACCGCTTCCAGCCTCATACCTGAAGTCTTTCTCGCATGCTGCTGTTGTTGTTGTACGACCGGCATCTCCGCCGGTCCGCTGGAAGGATCGCCGCGGCCCTGACCGCCCCTGATTGCTATTCGGCGAAAGAAAAAGGGGTTGCCTGCGACGGCCAACCCCTTGGAACTTCATGGTGGGCGCTGCTGGGATCGAACCAGCGACCTCCGCCGTGTGAAGACGGCGCTCTAACCGGCTGAGCTAAGCGCCCGCTTGCCATCCGCCGGGGAAGCCTGGCGGTCATGACGGGCCATTTACATACCACACCCCCCGCATCCGGTCCACCAGATTTTCGCCGCCGCCAAGCATTCCCTTCTCGACTCTCGACTTTCGACTCTCGGCTCTCGGCTCTCGGCTCTCCCCCCTACCCCCACGTGATGCAGTTCATGGCCAGAGGGTTGCCGAGGTCCTCGTGCGCTGGCAGAATGCGGACCCGGAAGCCGTGCAGCCCCGTCGTCTGCCCCTGGACCGTCCCCGAGTACAGATACGCGCCCGCCCGCGGACTCCCCTCGACCTTCATCTCCGAGACGGTCGCCGAGATGATCTCTCCCTCGGCGGTGAGGGGGCCAGCATACA
>JACQXP010000089.1 GCA_016208645.1 Candidatus Methylomirabilota bacterium
CCGCCCGGGACGCCCGCCTGGATCACGATCAATGCCGCCACGGGGGATGTCCTGGGAAGCCACGAGCCGGATCGCCCCGGCGCCCCGGCCTCCATGACGAAGATGATGCTGGCCCTCCTGGTGATGGAGGCCGTCCGGGACGGCCAGTTGAAGCTGGCGGATCCGGTCCCCACCTCGCCGCTGGCAAGCAAGATGGGCGGCTCCCAGGTGTTCTTGAAGTCGGGGGAAGCCTTTCCGGTTGAGGACATGATGGCGGCGTTGCTCATCGGCTCCGCCAACGACGCCGCGGCGGCCCTGGCCGAGCGATTGGGCGGCAGCGTCGCGGGGGCGGTGGGCCGGATGAATGAGCGGGCGGCTGCGCTCGGGTTTGCCGCAACGCGCTTCGCCTCGGTCCACGGCCTGCCGCCCGGGGCCGGGCAAGGGGGGGACGTCACCACGCCGCGGGACATGGCCCGTCTGTCGCAAGAGCTGGTGAAGTTCCCGGATATTCTCCGGTGGACCTCCACAACGGAGGCCCCCTTCCGCCAGGGGGTATTCATCCTGCGCAACAGCAATCACCTGGTCGGTCGGTTTCCCGGGGCGGACGGGCTGAAGACCGGCCACTTCCGGGAGGCGGGATACAATGTCGCCGCCACGGCCAAGCGGGGGAGCCTCCGCCTCATCACCGTCGTAATGGCGGCGCCCACGAACAAGGCGCGGTTCGCCGAGGCGGCGCGCCTCCTGGAGGAGGGGTTCAGCCGATATGTGGAGGTCACCGTGGCGAAGGCCGGGGTCCCGCTGGCGACGGAGATTCGCCTGCCCAGGGTGACCGGGGCCCTCCGTCCTGTTACCGGAAGCGACCTGCGCATCTTCGTGAAGCGGGAGGAGCGGGACGGCATTCGCACCACTGTGGACGTCCAGGCCGGCTTGCGGGCGCCCCTGGGCAAAGGCCAGCGGATGGGCAGCCTGGTCGTCCGGATCGGAGAGCGCGAGATCGCCCGCGCGCCTGTGGTCGCCCCGGCGGATGTTCCCCGGGCCTTCTTCTGGTGGCTCACCCCCTGGCGGTAGGGCGAGCGCCGAACGGCGCTCCAATTGAAAATGGAAAACCGACAACGGACAACTGGAAATGATGCGACGGCAGGGCCAGGCAGATCCCTGCAACAGCGGGCCGATGCCGAATGCGGTTCGCTCTGCAATCTTGCAATGGGCTAGCACGTGGGTATAATGAGGGTGACACGAACAGAGCAGCTGCCCCCGTGGGGAGGGAGGGACCCGGGAGGGCCTACGGATGTTGACCTCCATTCTGTATCGCGTGTACGAGCGGCGGCTGCTGGCCGAGCTCCGCCGGGCGCGGCTCCCCCATCACATTGGCCTGATCCTGGACGGGAACCGGCGCTTCGCGCGACGACTGGGACTCCGGGATGTCCTCCAGGGGCACGAGCGCGGCGCGGCCAAGCTGGAAGAAGCGCTGGAGTGGTTCGAGGAGCTGGGGATCCGGATGGTCACCATCTGGATCCTGTCCACGGAGAACCTGACGCGCCCGCAGGAGGAGCTGGAGCGGCTCCTCTCCCTCATCGAGCGGAGGATGCGCGAGGCCGCGGTGGATCCGAAGTTCCACCGACGCCAGGTCCGGATCCGGGCCATCGGGCAACTGGACCTCTTGCCGCCCTCCCTCCGGGAGGGCATCCGGATCGCCGAAGAGGCCACGGCGAACTACGAGAACTTCTCGCTCAACGTGTCGGTGGGCTACGGCGGCCGCCAGGAGGTGGTGGACGCCGTGCGGGGCCTAATGCGCGACTGGGGGCGGCAGGGGCTGGCCCTCGGGGAGATCGCCGAGCGGCTCACCGCCGACGTCATCGGCAAATACCTCTACACCTACGACCTGCCCGATCCCGACCTGATCATCCGGACCAGCGGCGAG
>JACQXP010000090.1 GCA_016208645.1 Candidatus Methylomirabilota bacterium
CCGCCGGGCTGTCGCACACCGGCTTCGGCGCCGGCGGTGCCCTGGGCCAGATCCTGGCCGAGTGGATCGTGGAGGGGTCGTCCTCCGTAGACACCAATGAGCTGAATGCGCACCGCTTCGGAACGATGTACGCCGACCGGCTCGGTCACCCGGGTCCTCACCGATCACGGGGCCGTCACAACCGAGACCGTGGTCAACGCTGCCGGGACGTGGGCCCCGCAGATCGGGGCCATGGTCGGCGTGCATCTGCCGATGGTGCCCCTGATGCACCAGCACATGACCACCAGGCCGATCCCCGGGCATGAATTGCCCAAGAACACGCCGGTCCTGCGCGACCCGCAAAATCTGTTCTACGCCCGGGAGGAAGTGCGCGGGTTTCTCATCGGCGGCTTCGAACGGAATCCCAAGGCCTGGTCGGTGGATGGGGTGCCCTGGGAGTTCAATCGACAGTTGCTCAACCCCGACTGGGAGTTGTTCGACGAGATCATGCAGGGGGCCATCCGGCGCATCCCGGTGCTGGCCCAGGCCGAGGTCCACCGGTTGATGAACGGGCCCGAGGCGATCACGCCGGATAGCCGTCCGCTGCTGGGGCCCATCCCCGGCCGGCGCGGCTTCTACCTCGCCGCCGGGCTGTCGCACACCGGCTTCGGCGCCGGCGGTGCCCTGGGCCAGATCCTGGCCGAGTGGATCGTGGAGGGGTCGTCCTCCGTAGACACCAATGAGCTGAATGCGCACCGCTTCGGAACGATGTACGCCGACCGGCGATTACACGCGCTGGGCGTCGTGTGGGGGGAGAAGAACGGCTGGGAGCGGCCCAACTTCTTCGACCCGGGGAAGCCCTGGCGGCGGGCCGGCGCCGACCAGCACGCATGGGGCTGGGCGCGGCCCCCGTACTTCGGACAGATCGGGCAGGAACACCGGGCGGTCCGGGAGCGGGCGGGCCTCTTCGAGATGAGTTCGTTCGGCAAGATTGACGTGCGGGGCCCCGGCGCCCTGGCGCTGCTGCAGCGCCTCACCGACAATGACGTCGGCAAACCCGTCGGCAGCGTCGTCTACACCCAGTTCCTCAACCAGCGCGGGGGGATCGAGAGTGACCTGACCGTGAGCCGTCTGGCGGAGGATCACTTCCGCGTGACCACGGGCAGCAACTTCGTGGCCGGCGATCTGGGGTGGATCCGGATGCACATGCCGGGGGACGGGTCGGTGGAGGTGAATGAGGTCACCGAGGACTGGGCGTGCCTGGGACTGTGGGGGCCGTCCGCCCGCGAGATCCTCCAGGCCGTGACCGGCGATGATGTGTCCAATGCGGTCTTTCCGTACATGACCGCCCGGACGATCCGCGTCAACGGCATCTCGGCACTGGCCCAGCGCGTGACCTATGTCGGCGAACTGGGGTGGGAACTCTACATGGCGCCCGACAAGACGGGCGAGGTGTGGGATGCCCTGATGGCGGCAGGCCAGCCGCGCGGCCTGCGACCGGCCGGGTACAAGGCCCTGGACTCGCTCCGGCTGGAGAAGGGCTATCGCTACTGGAGCGTGGACCTCACCCCCTCGGACAATCCCTTCGAGGCCGGGTTGGGCTTTTGCGTGCGGCTGAACAAGGGGGACTTCATCGGCCGGGAGGCGCTGGTGGGGATCAAGAGTCAGGGCCTCAAACAAAGGCTGTGCACCCTGACGCTGACCGATGCCTGCGTGGTGTATGGTGGCGAGGCAGTGTACGCGGGGACCGCGAAGGATCAGCGCATCGTGAGCCGCCTGCGCAGCGCCGGCTATGGCTACACCGTGGGCAAAAACATCGGCTTCGCCTATCTCCCGCTCGAGCTGGCCAAGGAGGGGATTCCCCTGGCAGTCGAGGTCTTCGGCGAGCGCATCCCCGCCCAGGTCGCCGCCGACGTCCTGTACGATGCGCGAGGCGAGCGAATCCGGGCATGACCGACCCGATCCTCTCGACCCCTTGCCGGGGGACGGCAACTCCGTCTCCACTTGAGGGGACTTTTGAATTCCTGCTCTCGACAACTTCGCTCGTCACCCGGCCTCGGCCAGCCCGCAACTCCAGCCGCATCCGCCTCACGCCGCCGCCGCGCCCCGCCGACGTGGACACCGGACCTGCGTATTGACAACCCGCCGCGCCCGGCATAAGGTTCTTCGGGTGTCCTCGTCTCTAGTCGGCACCCTGCTGCCTCTCAATCTCTACACGGCATTCGAGGGGGAACTGCGATGGGCGTGCGTCATTGGCTCCGCCTCCCGGTGCTGTCCGCGGGCGCACTTCGCCTCCGTTGCCGATCACCTCAACTACAGGGAGCGTCCACATGAAACCCGTCGTGTTGGTCACCCGCAAACTGCCAGACGCCGTCGAGGATCGCCTCCGCCGCGATTACCAGCCGCGGCTCAACCCCGACGACCGCCTCTATTCCAGCGACGAGCTGATCGCGGGGGCCGCCGGCGCCGCCGCGATCGTTCCCTGCCACACGGAACGCCTGTCGGCCGAGGTCATCACGCGGCTTCCCGACAGCATCCGCATCATCGCCAACTTCTCAGTGGGGTTCGACCATGTCGATCTCGAGGCGGCGAAGGGCCGGGGCATTGTCGTCACCAACACGCCCGAGGTCCTATCCGACGCCACCGCCGAGCTGACCATCCTGCTCATGCTGGGCGCGGCCCGGCGGGCCAGCGAGGGGGAACGCCTGGTGCGGACCCGACAGTGGCGGGACTGGAGCCCGAGTTTCATGGTGGGCACCCAGGTGACCGGCAAACGGCTCGGCATCGTGGGCCTGGGACGGGTCGGCCGGGTCACGGCTCGGCGGGCCCGGGGGTTCGACATGGAGATCCATTATCACGACCTCCATCGTCTGCCCCCGATTCAGGAAGAGGGCGCGGTTTTCCACCCGACCCCGGAAGACCTCTTGCCGCACTGCGACTTCCTGGCGTTCCATTGCGTCGCCACGCCGCAGACCCGGAAGATGCTCAATGCCGAGCGGATTGCCCTGCTTCCGGATGGTGCCATCGTCGTCAATGCCAGCCGTGGCACGGTCATTGACGACGAGGCGCTGATTGCGGCGCTGAAGTCCGGCAAGGTGGCCGCTGCCGGCCTCGACGTCTACAACAACGAGCCCGACATCCACCCGGGATACCGGGAGCTTCCGAACACCTTCCTGATGCCGCACATCGGCAGCGCCACCAGGGAGACCCGCGACGCCATGGGATACCGGGCCCTGGACAATCTGGATGCCTTCTTCGCCGGCCGCAAACCCGCCGACCGCGTGGCCTGAGCCGGAAGGGCTATCATGCGGAATGCGGGTTGCGGAATACGGAATGACCGTGGAGAGCCGAGAGGCGGGAAGTTCTCAGTGGTGGGCCTGCTGTCGCAGAAATTCGGCGACTGCGCCCTTCCCGATCTTGCCTTCAGCAACCGCAAAGATGATCTCGACCAGGGCCGGGTTCGTCACCCGGACTCTGACGCCATTGAGCGTAAGGAACACCAGCGCCGCGACTGCACCCGCACGCTTGTTCCCGTCCACGAAGGGGTGGTTCTGAACAAGGTGAAAGAGGTACGCGGCGGCCATCTCAAAGAGATCAGTGTGCAGGTACTGCGTGCCAACACCGACCCGAGGCATGGCCACGGCAGATTGCAGCAATCTCATGTCGCGGATGCCTGGGCGGCCGCCGTACCGCTGGATCTGGTCCTGGTGGATCTCGATCACCTCGTCGAGCTCCAGGAAGATCGTGGGCATCGGCTATTCTGCCAATCGCCTGAGTGCTCGTCCGTACCGCCTGTTGACTTCCTTCAGGGCCGTGCGGAAGCGCTTTTCTCTCTGCGGGTTCCGCACCGGGGTAACGATCAGGCACTGCCCATCGGTTGTGACCGAGAGTGGGGTCTCGCCGTCGATGTCCAGCAGGTCCAGCACACCCCGGTCGATCACGAGCGCCAAGCTGTTTCCATGCTTCGTCAGGCGTTTGACCATGGGGAACCCTCCCGTTCGGTCTCTTGTTGTAGCCACAGTGTAGTACCGCAGATACTGCCCCGTCAAGCCGTCCGAAATGGGGGTCAGGCTTTGCTAATTTGCTATCCGGCCGCGACGCCCGTTTCGCAGTCGCAACACGGGACCCGGCCGTTTCTTCGGCGTCAGGGCGGGATACGTCTGTCCCAATGTGGAATGGCGAACACCCAGGGGGTACCCGAATGGGGAGTGCGGAATGGGGAAGGAGAAGTGGTGTCCCCAGCGGGATTCGAACCCGCGTTATCGGCTTGAAGGGCCGATGTCCTAGGCCGGGCTAGACGATGGGGACTGTCTTGGACAGGGGTGTGCGGGGGCCGAGGGGCCCTGGAGCACCAAACGGCGGTGACCTTATAGCACAGCAGGAACGCGGTGACAACTAGCGTCAGCCATCAGCCGTCAGGCAACAACAAGTTGCACGGGCCCATGGAACGGTCGAGATAACCAATTGAGATGTCGCACTTGCTGCATGCGGGCCTCGGGATTAACATGGATCCTGCGCAGTGACTTATCGCAGTATGTTCTATCTTCCAGAGGAGGTCCGCCATGATTGCGATCACGACGATTCTGCTGCCTGCCGATGGGTCGGAGTGTTCCGGCAAGGCGACGACCTACGCGCTTTCCTTCGCGAAGCGCTATGGCGCGCGGGTGGTCGCCCTCCACGTGATTGACCAGCGATGGGAAGAGCAGACGCGGGTCGCCTTCGCCGAGGTCGGACAGGACCTGAGCCAGAAGATCCGGAGCGGCTACGAAGAGGAGGCCCGGCGGATCCTGCGAGAGGTCGCCGGGGCGGCGGGCAAGGCCGGCGTCCCGGTGGAAACCAGGATCGTGACGGGCATCCCGTACGAGGAGATCGTCGGCGTAGGCAAGGCACTGCCCGCGGATCTCATCATCATGGGAACCCACGGCCGATCCGGGGTGTCCCATCTCTTGTTGGGAAGCGTCGCGGAGAAGGTGGTGCGCCGGGCCCCGTGCCCGGTTCTGACCGTCCGCCAGGACGCAGACGACTTCGTCGCGTCCTAGCCCCCAAGGTCCGCCCCCCGGCTGGCCGCCATTGCCTCCGGGGGGCTCCCCGTTTCAGTGCCACCCGCGTCTACGGAACTTCCACCCAGGCCCACCCCTGCCGGATCTCCACGCGGTAACAGCGGATCCCCGCGGGGGGATGATCCACCGAATCTCCGGTGCGCAGGTCAAATTGCCATCCGTGACCGGGACACGTGACGACGCCGTCCTGTACGGCACCCCGGTCCAGGGAGAATCCGCGGTGAGGGCACGAGTTCTTCACGGCGTAGAACGTCCCGTCGGCGTTGAACAGGACGATCTCGCGACCCCGGATCCGGAGGACCCTGGCTGTCCCCGGTGGGATCTCTTGGATGTCTGCCCCCCGGACGAATTGCGGCATTGGGTCAGTGACTCCCTGAGAGGGGTGCGTCCAGCAATGTGCTCGGTTGTGTACCCGACTACCCGCCGATTGTCAACGGACGGCCCGGCGGGGGCAGATCCTGTCCGGTCCTCACCTGGGGCAAAGAGCGGTCAGGGATGATGCCGGAAGATCCCGCAAGAATCCATATTTTCGTTGACGAAGGACAAGCGAGTCATTAAGGTATCGTCTTATCCCCCTCGCCCCGGTGGTCGGGGCGGGTTCTGGGAGGGACGGGATGACCAAGCCTGGAGCGTCACATGGCTCTGCGAGCGGTGGCCCTTCGTCCGAGGTGCCGCGGCAATACGTCAACTTCGCCTTCTACCGGTTGGACGCTGCCTGGCGGCGCCTGCCGCAGCATGAACGGGAGGTGGGGAAGAAGGACTTCAAGGCCGTGGTGGAGGAGTTCGCCTCGCAGGTGATCATCCTTCCCTACAGCCTGGTGGGGATTCGCGCGGACGCGGACCTCATGCTCTGGCGCATCAGCCCCGACCTGGACCTGCTCCAGCGGATGACGACCAAGCTGCTCATGACCGGGCTGGGGGCGTACCTCACGCCGGCCTACTCCTACCTGGCCATGACCAAGCGCTCGACCTACGTCGACAAGCTGGATCCGGATCATCCGGCCGAGCGGACGCGCATCGTGCCCGGGAAGTCCAAGTACCTGTTCGTCTATCCGTTCGTCAAGACCCGCGACTGGTACCGCATGACCCAGGCGGCGCGCCAGGGGATGATGGACGAGCACATCGCGGTCGGGACGAAATATCGTTCGGTGAAGCTCAACACCACCTACTCCTTCGGCCTGGACGATCAGGAGTTCGTCGTGGCCTTCGAGACGGACGCGCCGGGGGACTTCCTGGATCTGGTGATGGAGCTGCGGGGGACCGAGGCCAGTCGCTACACGCTGCGTGACACGCCGACCTTCACCTGCCTGGCGCGCAGCCTGGACGAGGCCCTGGATAGCCTGGGATGACGGGATGCCGGCCGCATTCGTCCGGAACGGGGGCGGTCGCGATCGGAGTTCCCCGGGCACGGGTCCAGCGAACGGTGAGGGAGGGCCGCCGCTCCGGCCAGATCGGGAACGTCAATGCTGTGTCGGCACACGGTGCCGGACTGGCACCGATATGTGAGACCCACGGCGGACGCCCTGCCTATCTTCGCGGGGTGCCGCCTGCTGGTGAAGGAGGGCGAGCCGGCCAGCGATCCCCGCAGCATCGCCTGCGCCTTCTGGGGGCACCAGCGAGATTGCCCGGTGTACCAGGGCCCGGGGGGGCCGGACCGGATGCAGGTCGGGAGGACTGGCGGGACTCGTCCCTCGGATGTGCCCGTGGTGCTGGACGCGGTCTGGCCGGTCCGGGCGCCCGGGGTGCCGGACCGCATGCGACTCGCCATCATCGGGCTGGGCATGCTCTCCAGCGCGCTCCTGCTGTGGACGGCCGGGGTGGGCGTGGCGATCCTCGGCGGAAAGGCCCCGCCCACCGGGTACCTCACCGTGACGGTCGTGGCGGCGGCGGTCTCGATCGTGACCCACGTTCTGGCCACGCTCCGGGCGTGGGTCCGGGGGTGACCGGCGATCCCTCGTGACGCTCAAAGGGGCCGTCTGGCTCTGGGGCGTCACGATTGGGCTGGCAACACTGGGGTTGGCGACGCTCGTCGTGCTCCACGGACGCTGGGGCGTCGGGCTCTTGATCCTGGCGGGCGGGGCCGGCTTCCTCCTGGGGGCGCGCTGGCTGGCGCGCGTCCGGGGGTAGGCCAGGCGACGGAAAGGAGACTGGCATGGAGACACGCTGTTTGCGGATCCTGACCATCGGCCTCCTGGTGGTGGGCCTGTTGGCCGGCTGTGCCACGACGGCGGTCCGGCAGGACCTGGGCGGCCTGGTGAACGCGGAGAACCCGGAGTACCTGGCCCATCCGCTCCGCATGATCTCGATGGGCGTCAACTTCGTGGGAAACCTCACGCAGTATGTCGCGGTGGAACCGATGTATTTCGTGCTGTCCCCGATTCCGGAGGTGGTGGGGCTCAGCCTGGAGGAGCGGCGCTACATCGAGCAACGCAAGGAGGCCTGGGGACAGTACTTCGCGGGCCAGCGTCCGGCCGTCCAGTAGCCGAGTCACGAGCGTCCGGGGGCGAGGCAGCATCATGGCACGCCACGCGATCCGCCGGCGGGTCCGGGGCCTGCGGGAGTTCTGGCCGTTCCTCGTGCTCGGTGGTCTGGGGATCGTCGGCTTTGTATGGGCCGCGACCGGACTGTGGTGGTAGGGTCGTCCGGGGAGGGGGCGCATGACCAAGGGCAGACCGGCACGGGGAAGGGGGCGGGCCACGTCGGCCCGGCATCCCCGCACCCCGGTGGTCCCCCTGGACGCCGAGGACATCGCCATGGCCCGGCTGCAGGCCCACATCCGGAAGACCGAGGCGATCCGCGGACCGGACGGCCTGGGCGCCACCTGGCTGGCCCGCACGACCGTGCAGATCCCCCGGGCCCTGCTCCACCAGGCGCGGGACCGGGCACGGCGGGATGGGGCGACCCTCTCGGAGGTCGTGGAGGCCGCCCTGAAACGATACCTGAAGTCGCGGTGACGAGTCGCGCGCCCGGGAATGGCGATGGCCAGCTACCAGGTTCTGTACTGGCGCGAGATCCCGTCCCTGGTCAAGGCCAGCGACGCCACCGGCGAGGTGAGCGTGCGCCTTCCGCAGCGGTTTCACGACGCCATAGACGAGGCCGCGATGCGGGTGGGGGCAACCGACACCGAGGCGTACCTGGCCGGCTGGCATTGGGGCCCGGTTCAACAGCGGCCGGGGACGGCGCGCGAGGTCGCGGAGGCGATCGCGGCGGACCTGGCTGTGTCCACTCTCCTTTCCACCTCTCCTGATCCCTTTCGGGAACCTTGATCGCCTCCTGGGCGTTGACGGTCTGGGACAACCGCGCGTCGGGAACCACCCGGGGCGCCGGGTGGAGGCGTTTGGGGCCCGCGGTCACGCAGCATGGTTTCTGGCGCAGATCATCCCTCCCAAAAAGACTGCTCGCGAATCGGGTCGCGTCCGCCGGAGGCGGATGCCCCCGGGGGGATCGGCGAGGGTCCGAGGACCCGTCGGGGCATTCGCACCGTGGTCCTGTCGGCGGTGGCGTTGGTCGGTCTGGCGGCGCTCGCCGTGGCTGTGCTCTCCACCAGCCTGAATCCGCCGCCGGAGACGGCGCCGCGCCCGGGGCCCGCGGCCGAGGCGTCCCGGCGGGGGATCGGGCCCCCGGAAACCGAGGGGCCGGTGATCGCGGGCACGGTCTCGGTCGCCCCGGAGCTTCGCGCCCACTTGACCGGGGAGGCGACGCTGTTCATTATTGCACGGAAGGGTCCCGGGCCCCCCTTCGCGGTGCTGCGCATTGCCCGGCCCAGTTTCCCACTGGCCTATCGGCTGGGGCCGGGGGATGTGATGACGGCCGGGACACCCTTCGAGGGCGAGGTGGACGTGAGCGCCCGCCTGAGCAGGGCGGCGGCCGCGGCCCCCGCAGGGCGGGGCGATCTGGAGGGGGAGCACCCGGGTCGGGTGACCGTCGGCGCGCGCGGCGTGGACATCGTGATCTCCCACGTTCGCTGCTGGCGGAGGCCATGGGGCCGTGACGCGAGGAGGTGTGGCGTGACGGATCTGAAGAAGGTGAGGCGCAGCCTCCTGGACCTGAAGATGACGGAGAACTTCCTGCGCCAGTATCCGCAGCTCGCCGCCAAGGTGGCCGCGGCGCTGGAGAAGTCCGGGGGTCAGAAGGGGTGAAGCCGCCGCGGCTCGGCGTGGCCCTCGCCCCGGCACTGCTCCTGGCGGGCCTTTTCTCCCCGAGCGCGACGCGGGCCGCCGACGCGCCGCGTGCCCGCTCGGCGGGAGAGCGGGTGGCGCTGGCCAAGGGATGCGGGGCGTGCCACGCCCTGCCAGGGGAGCCGCGCGGGAAGAAGCCCGGGCCGTCCTTCCTGGCGCCCGCGTCGCCCCAGCCGGCCTCCGAGGTGTTGCGCCGCCTGTGGAATCACATCCCCGGGATGCGGCAGCACTTCCTGGCGCGTGGTCTGGCGTGGCCCGTGATCCAGAGCCAGGAGATGGCCGACCTCCTGACCTTCCTCGGGATGCAGCCCGGCCTGGGACGCCCCCCGAACCTGGACCGTGGGCGGGTCCTCTTGCTGCAGAAGGGATGCCTGAAGTGCCACGCGCTGGCCGGCGAGGGCGCGCGCGTCGCCCCCGACCTGGCGCGGTTCCGCCAGTTCGGGAGCCCGGTTCCCCTGGCCGCCGCCCTGTGGAACCACGTCCCGGCCATGCTGGATCGCATTGACGAGAGTGGCATCCCGTATCCCGTCTTTCAGGAGGGAGAGATGGTGGATCTCCTGGGGTTCCTGAGCGCGTTCGCGGATGTGTCCCACTGAACACGGCGAGGGGCCCGACCTGCAGGGGGCGCCAAAGGCCTCCACCGTCCCCGACGAAGAGCGACGCTGCGTCCGCTGCGGTCACCCGGTTCCCGAGCTGCCGCTGGGGTGCAAGTGGCCCTGCCCCAACTGCGGCTTCCTCTATCCCCAGGGGGACTGCTCGGACTGACCCGACCCAATGGCGGGTCGTGGTGGCGTCGCTTTCGCCGACAGGAAGTGACGCGCGGCCGGAGGCGGGAATCGCGTGGGCGAAACGGGCTCCCGGTACGAGGCGGTCGTGGCGCCCGACGGACGCATCCTGGAGCTCTGGGAGCACGGCCCGGACGGCCCCCGGCGCCCGATCCAGGCGGCGTCGGCAGCGGGCGTGGCCGTCCTGGCCGCCGGGCGGGACATCCTGTACCGCTTCGATGACGAGGGATGCCTGCGGGACCTTCCCTATCCCGGGGTCCTCGAGGCGATGCGGCAGGAGATCCAGCTGACCCTGTACAAGGTCCGGCACGGCGAACTGCTGGACGAGCCGGAACTGGCCCCGGCCCTGCTGCGGCTGCTGGCGGAGCTCGAGGCAACCGCGGCGGCTTTCCAGGAGACGCGGAAGGGGCTCCCCGCGGAGGCATGAAGCGAACGGGGAACCGCCCGGGTGCGCGGCCTGGGCCGGCGACCGTCACCCGCACCTGCGGGAGCTGCGGAAAGCGGTTTGCCTGCGTCGCCCGGTCGGTGGCAGACCAGATCGGCCTGTGCCTCCGCTGTTTCGAGCGGAAGGTCCGATTCCCCGGGTTGTGCCAGCGGCCCTGACGGGCGGTGGGGGGTGCGGGGGACCTGTGGTCAGGCCGGAGATCCAGAAAGTACAAGGAGGACGTGGAGGCGGTGGTGGAGGCGCACCTGGCGGGCCAGGGGAAGGCCTGAACGCCTCCGAAGGGACGGCTGGGACAGGCCCCTCTGCCGACCCGATGAGGGGGCGGGAGTGACACACATGGCAGCCGCACTGCCACGCCACTGATGGATGAACAGCGCGTTGCCGCCTTCTACAATGAGATCGGCAGCGGGTACGACCGGTCGCTGTACTTTCTGGCCTGCGACCCCCTGTACCAGGCAGAGATCACCCGCCTCACGGCCGGCCGCCGGTTCCGGCGGATCCTGGATCTGGGCTGCGGCACCGGGAAGCAGACCATCCTGCTGGCGCCCTGCGCCGATGAAGTCTGGGCCGTGGACATCTCGCCCGAGTCGCTCCGGCAGGCCGAGGCGCGCTGCGCCCAGGCCGGGATTCGCAACGTCCGGTTCCTGCAGCAGAGCATCGTGGCGCTTCCGGCCGAGGATGGATCGGTGGACGCCATCTTCTCCTACGGCGACGTCATCTCCCACGTTCATGACGCCTACCACGAGGTCTTCCGCGAGAGCGCTCGCGTTCTCGTGTCAGGAGGTGTAATGGCGTTTGAAGTGGATGGCAAGTGGGAGTTAGATGTAATCCTGCACAAGCCGGCAGAACGTGCCCGGGCGTGGGCGACGAAGGGCGTGGGGCACCTCCGGGTCTGGCGCGACATCCCGTGCAAGACCTTCACGCAGCCGGAGCTGCGCGGGATCCTGGGGGAAGTCGGCCTGCACGTGGTCCGCGTCCGCGGCGCGAATATCTTCCACTGCCTGCTGCCCGAGAATATCCTCTTCGGGCTGCCTGCGGACGTGGGGCCGGCCTGGTGGTTCGCCTCGGCCCTGCTCCAGCAGGTGGACAAGGCGGTGGGCACGCTGTCCGGGTTCTACCGGCTGGCCTCGACGCGGCTGGTGACGGCGGTCAAAGGCTGATTGCGGATTTGGGATTTTGGATTTCGGATTTGGGCCGAAGGCCCGAAGGTCAGGGATTCCGAGGGCAATCGGCAATCCACAATCCCAAATCGAAAATGGAGCGAAGCGGAATGGAACAGGTGATGATCCTGGTGGCAGCGATCGGCTCGATGTTCGTGCTGATCGGGCTGGTGATCTGGCTGGCGTGGCTGTCGGCGAACCGGAATTCCGAAAGGTCAGTGTGAGCGGACGGGGACCTTCCGCCGCCTCCGACCGAGTGCACCGACCAGCATGATGCCGAGGATGGACCAGGGAAAGAGCAGGATGATTCCCAGCACGGTTGCGTACACGGTAGCCTCCTGGAAGACAGGGGGGCGGCCCAGCCGGGGCCTAGTTTCTGTTGTTCCGCGTTCCCTTCCAGGGAAGGGAGACCTTCAGGGCATCTTCCACCAGGGGAAGCCGGAGGCCGTAGCGCTCTCGCAGCAAGGAAAGGGCGGCCGTATCCCCCGCCCGGGCCCCCTGCATGAGCTTCGTTCGGGTGAGGTGCTCCGACAGTTCGAAGTCGTCAATCCGACGCTTGATGGCCAGATATTCCCGCGTCTTCATGGGACCCTCCCCGCCCGTCCCGGGCTCGGAGTGGATGATTCCCGGTACTCTGGGCGTCGGCACTGACCGAATTGCAGGAATCGGGCCAAGACTGGCGATGGGTAGAATCGAGAACCCTGACAGGGGATCGCGGGTGCGAAAGGCAGAGAAATCGCCCGGCGCCAACATCGTCGTCTGGGGGTCGCGCCGATTGTGAGGATCGGAACGGCATGAGTGCTCGTGGAGGCCTGGCCACTGCCCTAAACCCCGACCACCTGCGTCGGCTGGGCTTCTTCCGGGAGTTCACACCCCCGGAGCTGCGTCGGCTGGCGGCCCTGGCGGGCCTGCGGAGCTATCGTGATGGGGAGCTCGTAGGGACCGAGGGAACGCGCAAGCAGCGCCGGTCCCTCTACGTGGTTCTCCAGGGGGAGTTGCAGTACGTGAAGCGGGTCCGGGGCGAGCATGCGACCATCCTGCTGACCCTCCGGCCGGGAGACGTCGGGGGCTTCCTCACCTTCTTCAGCGATGATCCCTCGCCCGTGTCCGTCCGAAGCGTCGGGCGAAGCCGCGTGTTCGAGATCGGACGGCGGGAATTCCAGGGGCTGATGGCGGACCACCCGGCGCTGGCCGCGAAGGTCTTGCAGGCCCTCCTGCGGGCCACCGTGGCGCGCCTGGACGGCCTCCTGGGACAGGTGGCGGCCACGTCCGCCTGGGTCCTGGAGATGGAGCAGCACCTGCGGGCACTGCCGTTGACGCGGAAATAAGGGGGTGAAATGCTGGCTTCTTGGCAGGAAGACCTGCCCGCACGACCGCAGGCATGCTGCGCCTGATCTGGCGGCTCGGCCGCCTTCTCGCGGTGCTGCTTGTCCTGGCTCTTGCTCTCTACCTCGGGAGGCCATACCTTCTCACCGCGATCGGCCGCTATCTGGTCACCGAGCATCCATTGGCCAAGGCCGATCTGGTCTTGGTGCTGTCCGGCAACGCCTTCCTTCGGGTCCCGGAGGCGGCACGCATTTACCACGAAGGCTTCGCTCCCAAGATCCTCCTGACCAACGAGCCCAAGGAACGCGGGATGGACGACTTGCAGCGACAGGGCATCCGGTTCCTCGATCGCCAGGAAACCGCCATCACGATCCTGGAAGCGCTTCGCATCCCCCGAAGTGCGATCCTGACCATCCAGGAGGGGGCCGACAGCACCCGGTCCGAGATGTTGACGGTGGCCCGGTTCTTGAAATCGCACCCGGTAAAGAGGCTGATTATCGTCACCTCCAAGAGCCACACCACCCGAGCGTACAAGATCTTTGCAACCGGCCTGGAGCCGGGGATTCAGTTGATCATGCGCCCTGCTCCCGACGACCCGTTCGATCCCACCCGCTGGTGGCAAGACCGAATGGACGCCAAGGATGTTCTGCACGAATATCAGGCGCTGGCGGATTTTTGGCGGTTGCGGCTCTGGGCGATGGTGGTCGGGCAATTCAGGACGGTGCCGTCCCCCGTCACGGTCCGTTGACTTCACGGAGGGCCCGGCATGTCTGTGGTTCCGTCCACGGTTCCGGTCGACGGGGCCATCCTGCGGGACCTCCTGGAGCGGAGGAACGAACTGGTCCGGGCCATTACGGCCGGGATGGCCTCGGGCGACTGGGACCAGGTGATGACCCCCTTCGAGGGGCTGCTGGTGGCGATCAAGCGGCTCGAAGCGGGTCTCGAGGCTGTTGAGCGGCAAACGTCCTGACGGGGAGCGAGGCGATCACCCCTGGCGAGTGAAATCCTCCGTTGCGAACGGCGGGGGAGGGTCAGAAGCCAGGGGGGGATCTGATCACCCGGTCCGCACCCGCCTCGTAGGCCCCGGGTAGACTGCATCCACGGACAGGTGTGCGTAGGGGAACGGAGGAAACAATGGCAGAGGCGACGAAGTCAAATCTCCCACGGCTTATTTCGTTGTTCATCGCCTTCCTAGGCTGCGTGGTGGTGGCGGTGCCGATCATCTTTCCCCTGGCGAACCCGGCGCCCCTGATCCTCATCGGGTCGGGGGTGACCGTGGTCGCCCTCGGGGTTTTTCTCTTCTTTTCGATCTGATCGCTTTCCGCCGGCGTCCGGACCCTCGGTCCAGGCGGGTCTCCGTCTCCGCCCGGACCGGGGGTCCGGACGCCGGCTTCACGGCCTCCCTCTCGCCGCACCACTCACCCACCCCGCCTTGCCGGCCTCGTCGGGAACCCTGCCAGGGCCGGATCAGCCGCGCTGCTCGATGGGGACGTAGGTTACGTTCAGGTCGCCGACATACACCGCGCGCGGCCGGAAGATGCGGTTGTCCGGCAGGTACTCCATGACGCGGGCAACCTGGCCGGGGATGCGGCCCACCATGAAGATGGGCGTGTACATCGCGTAGTCAAATCCCATGCTGTAGTAGATGGTGCCCGAGTAGAAGTCCACGTTGGGGAAGATCCCCTTGCCCCCCAGGGCCGGGACCACCAGCTCCTCGATCGTCTTGGCGGTCTGGTAGAGCCGCTCCTGGCCGTACAGCTTCGTGATGCGCTGCGAGAATTTTCCCAACACCTTGGCCCGGGGATCGTAGGCCTTGTAGACGCGATGGCCGAACCCCGGAATCTTCCGCTTTTCCTGGATGGCCGTCCGGACCCAGGCCTCGGCCTTGTCGGGAGCACCCACCTCCAGGAGCATCTTCATCACCTCTTCGTTGGCGCCACCGTGGATGGGTCCCTTGAGGCTGCCGATCCCGCCGCAGATCGCGGAGTACAGGTCGCTCAGGGAGGAGGCGATGACCATGGCGGTGAAGGTGGAGGCGTTCATGCCGTGGTCCACGTGCAGGACCAGGTTGGCGTCCATGACCCGGGCGGAGAGGACGTCGGGGGCCTTGCCGGTGCACATGTACAGGAAGTTGGCGGCGTGCGACAACTTGGGATCGGGGGGGATCGGCTCCTCCCCGTTGCGGATCCGCATGACGGCGCCCGTGATGGTGGCCATCTTGGCGATGAGGTCCACGCCGATCCGCTCGCAGTTGGCGATATCCGCCCGGTCGGCCAGGGGATCGTGGCATCCCAGGATGGACACCGCCGTGCGGAGGGCGGACATGGGATGCGCCTCCTTCGGGAGCTTGCGGAGCACATCGATCAGGTAGCCAGGAATCGGCCGGGCCGGAACGAGGCGGTCGGTCCAGCGGGCGAGTTCCGCCCGGGTGGGGAGCCGGCCATAGACGATGAGGTACGAGGTCTCCTCGAAGGTGGAGTGCTCGGCCAAGTCCTCGATGTTGTGGCCGCGGTAGACCAGCCAGCCCTTCTCGCCATCAATGTAGCCGATCCGCGTCTCGTTGGTGATGGCCCCCTCGAGTCCCCGCTTGAACTCGACCCGCCCCAGGAATTTCTGGGGCTCCGCCCCTGTCGTCATGGCTCCCCTCCCGGCTGATATGGGTTAGAGTGATCCTGTTCCGTCGAGACCAACATGCCACCCTGGTGGATGGATCGGGGGATTGAGGGGGCGAATGTACCCGAAACCCCGGTCGCGGGCAACGGGATTTTGTCCGGGTGTTTTGTCCGGGGGTGGCGGCTGATGGGGAGATCGGGGCGTCGGCCTCCGGCGGCGGGAGGGGGACCGGCCGGATCCTGGCGGGAGACCCGGGGATCCGTTCGACGTGGGTCTACAGGCTCATGCGGTCCCGCTTGTCCTCAACCGCATCGGCCGCGTGGCGCCGGCGCATCCACTGGAAGACGGCTTCCCGGTAGATGTATCCCAACAGTGCCCCTGCGGCGGCCACGGTGAGGAAGATGACGAACTCCACGTAATAGCCGCTACCTACCTTGGCCCCCTGGATAGACAGCAGCCAGGTCCCGGGCATCCGGCCGAACGTGGTGATGACCAGGAAGGTCCCGAAGGGAAGGGGGCTCACCCCCAGGAGAAAGCACAGGAAATCCTTCGGGAAGCCGGGGATGAGGAAGAGCATCAACGTCACCATTTCCCCACCGGTCCGGGCCAGGAAGTCGAACTTGTGGTAGACCTCCCCCGAGACCAACCGACGGACCAGGGGCAGGCCCAGCCAGCGACCCAGACCGAAGGCAAGCGCCGACCCCAGCGTGAGTCCGATCGTCGAGTAGAGGAAGCCCAGCCCCGTTCCGAAGAGCAGCCCGCCGAGGAACCCCGTTGCCTCCCCGGGGATCGGAGCCATCACGACTTGGAGGGCCTGGAGGATGATGAAGACGAAGGGCGCGTAGGGGCCGAAGCGGGTCAGGAAGAGCTTGACTTCTTTCCGGCTGGAGTAGAACCGGGCCAGCTCCCGGTACTTGACGATGACCGGATTCGTGGAGAGGCTGAAGTACAGCCCGGCCCCCAGCAGGAGCAGCATGGCCGCCCCTATCCAGATCCAGAGGGCCGTATTGTTCCGCGGCTGGGGGACCTCCTGGACGTCCGGGGAGTCTGGCATGCGCCTCTCGTGTCAGGGGGTTCGTGTCGGCTCGGGCAAGATCAAGTCACGCGAGTATAGCCACGCGGCGTCCACCCGTCATCCGAAAACGGTCGAAGCGGGCAGGGCGGTTCTATTTGCGTTCCTCCACCCGGTGCAGCTTGATCAGATTGGTCGTCCCGCGCACCCACATGGGGGCGCCGGCCACGATGACCAGGGCGTCGTTGGTGTGCACGGCCTTGTCCTCCAGCAGGGCGGCCTCGATCTCCTCGGTCAGCTCGTCGGTGTGCTGGATGGGACGGATCATCTTGGGCACCACCCCCCAGTAGAGGCACAGGCGCCGGCGGACGGTTTCCGACGGGGTAAAGGCGAGGATCGGCACCTCCGGCCGGTACTTGGCCAGCAGGCGGGCCGTGGACCCGCTCTGGGTGAAGGCCACGATGGCCCGGGCGTGGACCTCGCGGGCGGCGCGGCAGGCGGCGTCGCTGATCACGTCGGGGAAGGTCGAGGCGCGGGCGGTCGGCGCGGGGGGTGCCAGGGTGGGGAGCGCCCCCTCCGCCTGGACGGCGATGCGGGACATGACCTGCACGGTCTCCACCGGGTACTGCCCCACGGCCGTCTCGGCCGACAGCATGACCGCGTCCGTCCCGTCGAAGATGGCATTGGCGACGTCCGATGCCTCCGCCCGGGTGGGCCGGGGGTGCTCGACCATGGACTCCAGCATCTGGGTCGCCGTGATGACCGGGATGGCGTGCTCGCGGGCGCGCCGGATGATCTCCTTCTGGATCAGGGGGACGTCTTCCAGCGGCAACTCCACCCCGAGGTCGCCTCGCGCCACCATCACCCCGTCGGCGACCCGCAGGATCTCGCCCAGTTGCTGGATCGCCTCCGGCTTCTCCAGCTTGGCGATCACGGGGATGGTGGTGCCCGCCTCGCTGATCAGCTCCTTCACCTCCAGGACGTCCGCGGGGCCCCGGACGAATGACACGGCCACGTAGTCCACCCCCTGCCGGATGCCGAACTGGAGGTCCGCCTGGTCCTTGGCCGTCATGGAGCTGGCGCTGATCGCGACGCCGGGCAGGTTGATGCCCTTGTGATCGCTGACCTCTCCCCCCACCACGACGCGGCAGCGCACCGTCTCATCGTCCGCGCCCAGGGCCTTCAGCTCGATGAGGCCATCCGCCACGAGGATGCGGTCGCCGGGCTTCACGTCCCTGGGGAGGCGATCATAGGTGGTGCTGGCCAGGCTGGCCGTGCCTTCCACCTGGCGGGTGGAGATCAGGAACTCCGCGCCCGCCTCCAGCCGGGCCCGGCCGCCCCGGAAGGTCCCCAGGCGGATCTTCAGTCCTTGCAGGTCCAGCAGGGTGGCCACGGGCGTGCGGGTGCGCTCGGAGATCTCGCGGATATGGCCAATGACCCGGGCGTGATCCTCCTGGGTCCCGTGGGAGAGATTGAGGCGCGCGACGTTCATGCCCGCCTCGATGAGGCGGTGGATCACCTCGGGCGACGAGGAGACCGGCCCGAGGGTACAGACGATCTTGGTCCGCCGCATGCTGACTCTTTCCTCGTTGCAACCGCAGATTAACGCGGATACACGCAGATGCCTTTCAGTGGGGAACACCCGATTCCCAACCGACAATTATCCGACCCTCGCTGTCGGTCCTGCATTCTCTCCGGATCGACCTATCTGCGTTCATTTGCGTTCATCTGCGGTTGCATTTTCAGGGCATTTCCTTCGGCAGGCGCAGGGCCCGGTGTCCCGCCAGCAGGCCCCCGTCCACATAGATGACCAGGAAGATCACGGCGCCCATGAGATCCTCGGGCGTTCCGGTGCGTCCCCAGGGAATCATCGCCGTCACGCCGCGGGCCCACGGTTCGTCCTGGAACAGGACATCGTTGAGCGGGGTCCGGAACCAGCCCGGGCCGATGGCATTCACGTTGATGCGGAAGGGGGCCCACTCCATGGCCATCAGCATGGTGGCCTGCTTGACCCCGGCCTTGCTGGGCGCGTACGCCGCCTGGTTGGGGAAGGTAGACGCGCTCGCCAGCGAGGCGACGTTGATGATCTTGCCGCCGCCCCGCCCCTTCAGGATCCGCGCCGCGGCCTGGCAACAGAAGAAGAGGGACTTGAGGTTCAGGTCCAGCACGGTATCCCAGTCTTCCTCGGTGTAGTCCAGGGCGGGCAGCCGCCGGTTCGTGCCGGCGCTGTTGACCAGGATGTCCAGTCCGCCGTGGCGTTTGACGACCGTCTCGAAGAACGCCGGAAGCTCCTTGGTTCGGGTCACGTCCAGGGCCATCCCTACGGCCTTGCCACCCGACGCGCGGATCTCCTCCGCCGCCTGGTCCACCACGTCCTGGCGCCGGCTGGCCACGATGACCAGGGCCCCCGCCTGTGCCAGGCCGGCCGCCATGCCCTTGCCCAGGCCGGTGCCGCCGCCCGTGACCACCGCCACCCGGCCGCTGAGATCGAAGAGATCGGTTCCCATTCCTCCTCCTCCAGTGAAAAAACCGGGTCAGTCTCTCCACATACCAATAAACCGAAAGGCCGTCCAGCACTTTCTCCCCCCGATCTTCCTCCGAGGGAGGGAGAGGAGTTGTTCAGTATGCGATACAATCCACAATTCAGCTTGGCGGATCCAGGCTCGCCGTGTATATTTCTTCCCGACGCGGGCGGGCTTGGGAGATCCTCTCGAATCCTGTCCGTGTCACGACGGTCGGGACCTCGTGGAAACCCTCCCCCCTCCCCGCCACGTGGTTCCGGCCGTCGTGTTTTTTCACCTCCCGAAGGAGTCCTGGGGCAAGGCCCTGCGCGCCCTCCGCCCCGGTGGGCGATTGATCTCTTTCGGCGCGACGACGGGCCGCACGACCGAGGTGGACATTCGACACGTCTTCTGGAACCAGATCAGTTCGGCAAGATCGTCCTGGTCCCGTAAGAGGCGAAGGGCGCGGCAGGATGGTCTCGCGCAGTACCCATCCTGGGCCGCTTGGCGACCGGGAGGATACGCGGCAGAGACAGGCCACCATGCGAACGAAATCCAGGCACGATTTCCGCCGACTGACACTCCCTGCGTGAGAGGAGGCCATCATGAAAGGCAATGACAGAATCATCGAGAGACTGAATGCCCTTCTGGCTGACGAACTGACCGCAATCAATCAGTACATGGTGCAATCCGAGATGTGTGCCAACTGGGGATACGAGCGGCTCCACAAGGCGATTGAGAAGCGGGCCATCGGGGAAATGAAGCACGCTGAAAAGCTCATCGGGCGCATCATTTTCCTCGAGGGTTCGCCCACGGTCAGTCGGCTGAACAAGATCGACATCGGGAGCGACGTGACGGCGCAGCACGAGAACGACCGGAAAGCCGAGGAAGGTGCGGTACGGGCCTACAACGACGGTATCCGGCTGGCCGTGGAGATGGGTGACAACGGAACCCGGGAACTTCTTGAATCGATCCTCAAGGATGAGGAGGAGCACATCGACTGGATTGAGGCACAGCTCGATCAGATCAAGCAGATGGGGATCCAAAACTACCTGGTGGAGCAGGTCGGCTAGCCTCCAGCGGCCGCGCCCGTCTCGGGGGAGGCCGTGTCCTTGTCGCGAAATTGTGGGAGGCGCAGGAGCTTGAGCAGTTCGAAGAGCCTGGCGTCCCGGGCGGCGATGGCGGCCTCGGCACTCCCCGCGGGATAGTCATAGAACCCCCGGCCGGCCCGGGCCCCCGTCTCGCCCGCGACCACCTTGGCGGCCAGGGTGTGCTGGGGCTCACTGGCCTTGGACAGGTCCCGGTACAGGTAGGCCGCGACCGAGTGGAACGTGGTGAGGCCGCCCAGGTCCATGAGGCGGAGGGGCCCCACGGCGGCCCAGCGGAGGCCCAGGCCGGCCGTGACGGCCAGGTCCACCGCCTCGGGGCTGGCGATGCCTTGCTCCACCACGTGGAGCGCCTCCCGGATCAGGGCCAGTTGCAGGCGGTTCCAGAGGAAGCCCGGCGCGTCCTTTTCCACCCGGATGGGGACGCGGCCGATCCGGCGGGCCAGCTCGCAGGTGAGGTCCATAGACGTATCCGCCGTCCGCGCGCCGCGGATCACCTCGACCGTGGGCATCAGGTGGGGCGGGTTCATCCAGTGAAATCCCACCACCAGATCGGGCCGGGTCGTGGCCGAGGCGATGGCGCTGATGGGAAGGCCCGAGGTGTCCGTGGACAGCACCACGCCCGGCGGCGCGTGGCGGTCCAGCACGGCGAAGACCTCGCGTTTCAGGTCCAGGTCCTCGGGGACGCTCTCGCTCACGAAGTGGCAGCCGGCGGTCGCCTCCTCCAGGCTCGTGGTGGGGTGGATGCGGGCCAGCGCGTCCCGGGCAGCCTCCCCGGAGAACAGGCCGGCCCGGACCATGGCCGCCTGGTTCCGGGCGATCCGATCCCGCGCGGCCCGCAGGGAATCCGCGTGCCGGGCCTGGAGCCGCACCGCGTAGCCCGCCTGAGCGAACGTCTGGGCGATGCCGCTGCCCATCACGCCCGCCCCGATGATGGCGACGTTCCGGATCTGCTCAATCCGCAGCATCTGTCCGCTCCGCCCCGTTGCGCACCTTAGGCTGCCGTCAATGCCTGTCTGATCCGCTCGAACAGCGCCGGCCGGCCGATAGTCTGGAGGCGGTGGTCGCCGACGGGGAAGTCCCACTACTTTACTGCTTGAAAGGACGGCGCGTAAAGTCTATCCTTGCACCCGTCGTCGGGCGGACTGGCCCTCCCGTTCCTCTCGAACATGGCACCGCACCGGAAGAGAAGATCACCCATGTCTGCTCCCAGGGCTGGCTGGGGCGCGCGGATCGTTCTGCTCGTCGTCGCCGTGGCCGGGGCGCTGGCCGCCTGCGGTCAGGAGCCCGGGCGAATCGCCTCGGAACCGCGGCCACCGGCCGCTTCCGACCGGGTGCCGATCGTCTTCCTCCCCGGGGTCGGCCGCGAGGTCGCCCGCGTGCTCCGCGGCGGTGGCCTCGTCCCCTTCTCGGCCCTGGCCCTGCGGACGGACGCCGAGGCCATTGCCCACCTGGGCGATCCCCGCTTCCCGGCGGACGGCACGCCGGCGGCGGATGTCCCGGCCAGGCTGGATGGAGCGCTGCGGGAGACGGACGTCCGCGGGCTCCAGGGCCTGATTGACCACCTGGTCCGCGAGGAAGGATACGTCCGGGGAGACCCGGACCACCCGCGCGATAAGGATTACCCGGAAAACGCGGCGACCGACCGGCGGGACACCACGCGCGCGGCCTCGCTCTACGTCCTCTACTACGACTGGCGGCGCGACTTGGCCGAGAGCGCCTGTGTCCTGGCGGAACGGATTGCGCGGATCCGGGCCGCCACCGGGGCCCCGCGGGTCCACCTCGTCGCGCACAGCTTCGGTGGGCTGGTTGCCCGGTATTCCCTGCGCTATGGAGGACGCGATGCGGTGCGCGACCGGGACTGCCCCCTCGGCGATCGGGCACTGGCGGCGGCGGTGAATGCGCCAGGGGCGCCCGGGGTCGGGCGCCTGGTCTTGCTGGGCGTGCCCCATCGGGGGTCGGCCCTGGCGTTCCGCGCGCTCCTCCAGGACGTCAGCCTCTTCGGCCTGCTGGCCCTGGGATTGCGCGAGGCGGTATTCACCATGCCGCTGGCCTGGCAGCTTCTGCCGCAGCCGGAGGCCGACGGGCGCGTCCCCCTTCTCGTCGGGAGCAACGGCGACGAGCGCGTGTCCCTCTACGCGCTCCGCACCTGGGTCGAGCGGGGCTGGCTGCCCGGCGACGGGCGGGATCCCGAGCGGCTCCGGTTCGCGGAGGCGATGCTCGCCCGCGCCGTCGCCTTCCAGAAGGCCATGGCCGGCCGCCATCCGGCAGAGGAGGCGGTGCCCCGCCTGATCGTGGGCGCGGAGTGCCGCCCGACCCCGACGCGCGCCATCGTCACCGAGACCGGCGTAGAGTTCCTGGCCCGCGGCCAGACCGACCATCCGCTCTTCGCCCGCGCCACCGACGCGGGTGACGGGGTGGTCACGGCCGAGAACGCCCTGGGTCTGCCGGACTCCCCGACCCTGACCTCTCTCGCCACCTGCGCGGGCCACAACGCCTACCTCGACGATTCGAGCCTCGTGGCACGGATCATGGAGTTTCTCCTGCGGTAGAGGGCGAGGTCCCAGACGCACCACATCCCAGACACGCCAGCCCGCTTGTTCCTGGGGGCCTTCTGCGCTATGATGAAAGCTCACCACGTCGGTCGTCTCCGGGAAGTTCCGCGGGGCCGTCACCACAAACCGGCTGGTCGAGCGAGAGCCTGATCTTCTGGTGGGAGCCGTCGCGCTCCAGAGCATAGGGGGACACCATGAAACCCGACGTTTTCGGCGCCCGCAGCACCCTCACGACCAGCCAGGGCCCGGTCACGGTTTTCCGCCTGCGTGCCCTGGAGAAGGCCGGCCTGGCCTCGGGCATCGACCGCCTGCCCTTCTCCATCAAGATCCTCCTGGAGGCGGTGCTGCGCTCGGTGGACGGGGAGCTGGTCACCCAGGACGACGTCCGGAACCTGGCCCGCTGGCACGCCCCGGCGCCGGCCGACGTGGAGCTTCCGTTCATGCCGGCCCGGGTGATCCTGCAGGACTTCACCGGCGTCCCGGCCGTGGTGGACCTGGCCTCCATGCGCTCGGCCGTGAAGCGCCTGGGGGGCGACCCGCGGAAGATCAACCCCCTGGTCCCCGTGGATCTGGTGATTGACCACTCGGTCCAGGTGGACTTCTTCGGCTCCCCCGACGCGCTGCAGAAGAACGCCGAGATCGAGTTCGGACGGAACCGCGAGCGGTACGAGTTCCTGCGCTGGGGGCAGAAGGCCTTCGCGAACTTCCGCGTGGTGCCGCCGGCGACGGGCATCGTGCACCAGGTGAACCTGGAGTTCCTGGCCAAGGGGGTCCTGACGCGGAGGGAGAACGGCGCCACCCTGGCGTTCCCGGACACCCTGGTGGGGACGGACTCGCATACCACGATGATCAACGGCCTGGGGGTGGTGGGCTGGGGCGTCGGGGGGATCGAGGCCGAGGCCGCCATGCTGGGCCAACCCCTGTACATGGTCATGCCCAAGGTGGTGGGCTTCAAGTTGGTGGGCCGCCTGCGCGAGGGGGTCACGGCCACGGACCTCGTCCTGACGGTGACCCAGATCCTCCGGAAGAAGGGAGTGGTCGAGAAGATCGTGGAATTCTACGGCCCCGGCCTCAACCAGATGAGCCTCCCGGACCGGGCCACCATCGCCAACATGGCCCCGGAGTACGGCGCCACCATGGGGTTCTTCCCCGTGGACGCCGAGACCCTGAGCTACCTGCGCCGCACGGGCCGCGCGCCCGCCGAGGTGGAGTTGGTGGAGCGCTACACGAAAGAACAGGGCCTCTTCCGCACCGAGGCGACCCCCGACCCGGTCTTCAGCGAGACGGCCGAGCTGGATCTGTCCACGGTGGAGCCGAGCCTGGCGGGCCCCAAGCGCCCCCACGACCGCGTGCCCCTCAGCCAGATGCAGACGGCCTTCCGGCAGGCCCTGACCGCGCCGGTCAAGGAGCGAGGCTTCGGCCTGGCCCCCGAGGAGGTCTCGCGGACGGTCCCCCTGGAGGTCCGGGGCGAGAAGGCCACCCTCGGCCACGGCGCCGTGGTCATCGCGGCCATCACTAGCTGCACCAACACGTCGAATCCGTCGGTCATGCTGGGGGCCGGGCTCTTGGCCCGGAAGGCGGCGGAGCGGGGGCTCAAGGTGCCGGCCTCCGTCAAGACCAGCCTGGCCCCGGGGTCCAAGGTGGTGACGGAGTATCTTCGGAAGTCGGGGCTCCTGGAGGACCTGGGACGGCTGGGGTTCCACCTGGTGGGCTACGGGTGCACCACCTGCATCGGCAACAGCGGGCCCATCCCGGAGCCCGTGGCCAAGGCGGTGACCGAGGGGAAGCTGGTGGTCGCGGCCGTCCTCTCGGGGAACCGGAACTTCGAGGGACGGATCCATCCCCACGTCAAGGCCAACTACCTGGCCTCGCCGCCGCTGGTCGTGGCCTACGCCCTGGCGGGGACCACGGACGTGGACCTCACCAAGGACCCCATCGGCAAGGACGCCCAGGGACGGCCCGTGATGCTGGCGGACATCTGGCCGAGCCGGAAAGAGGTGCAGGACCTCGAGGAGACCATCGGCCCCGAGATGTTCGCCGCCTGTTACGGCAACGCCTTCGAGGGGAACCCAACCTGGAACGCCATCCAGGGCGTCATGGGAGACCTCTACGAGTGGAAGGAGGAATCCACCTACATCCAGGAACCGCCCTTCTTCCAGGGGCTGGGCCTGGAGCCGCCGCCGCTCACCGACATCCGGGGGGCCCGGGTGCTGGCGATCCTCGGCGACTCGATCACTACGGACCACATCTCCCCGGCCGGGGACATCGCCGAGAACGGCCCGGCGGGCCGCTACCTCAAGTCCCGGGGCGTCGAGAAGCGGGACTTCAACTCGTACGGGTCGCGCCGCGGGAACGACCGGGTGATGGTCTGCGGGACCTTCGCCAACATCCGCCTCAAGAACCTCATGGTCCCCGGCGTGGAGGGAGGCGTCACGATCCACGTCCCCTCCGGCGAGCGCATGGACATCTATGACGCCGCCGAGCGCTACCGGGCCGAGGGGACGCCGCTGGTGGTCATCGCCGGGAAAGAGTACGGCGGCGGCTCCTCGCGCGACTGGGCCGCCAAGGGCCCGCTGCTCCTGGGGGTGCGGGCCGCGATCGTCGAGAGCTTCGAGCGCATCCACCGGAGCAACCTGGTCGGCATGGGCGTGCTTCCCCTGCAATTCACGGCGGGCCAGAACGCCGAGTCCCTGGGACTGGCCGGGAAAGAGCGGCTGACCATCACGGGGATCAGCGGAAACATCACGCCCCGCCAGGATGTCACCGTCGAGGTGGAGCGGCCGGACGGCAGCAAGACCTCCTTCGTCGCCACCGCCCGGCTCGACACCCCGGTGGAGATCAACTACTACCGGAACGGCGGGATCCTGCAGACCGTCCTGCGCAAGATGCTGAAGGGATGACGGCGGGTTCACGGCCCGCGCGAAGCGCGTGCCTGGCCTCGCCTTCCGGAGGAGGTGGCTTGAGCCTCATGACCCTGCGATCCCGGCGATGAAGTTTCGCGACGCCTACGGCAGCGGAAAGTTCGGGCTGTCCTTCGAGATCTTCCCCCCCAAGACGCCGGCCGGTGAGGGTGCGCTGTTCGAGGCCATCGAAACCTTGATGGCCTTCCGGCCCTCGCTCGTCACGTGCACCTACGGCGCGGGCGGCTCCACCCGGGAAAAGACCCTGGAGCTGACCGTGGCCATCCGCGAGCGGTTCGGCGTCAACACCGCAGCCCACCTCACCTGCGTCGGGTCCTCCTACGAGGCCCTGCGGACCTGGCTCGCCATGGCCGCCGGCCGGCACGTCGAGAACATCGTCGCATTGCGCGGCGACCCTCCGCGGGGGGAGTCGCGGTTCATTCCCGCGGATGGGGGGCCGGCGCACGCCGACGAGCTGGTGGCCTTCATCCGCCGCGAGTTCCCCCAGTTCGGCGTGGGCGTCGCGGGCTATCCGGAGACCCACCAGGAGGCCGTCACTCCCGAGGCGGACCTGGCCCACCTGAAGCGCAAGGTCGAGGCCGGGGCCGACGTGGTGATCACGCAGCTCTTCTACGACAACCGGGACTTCTTCGCCTTCCGCCGCCGGTACGAGGAGGCGGGGATCCGGGTCCCCCTGGTTCCCGGCATCCTGCCGATCATCAACTTCGCCCAGGTCCAGCGCATCACGACCCTGTGTGGGGCGAAGCTGCCGCCGGCCCTGGTGGCCCAACTGGAGGGCAGGCGGGATGATGCGGAGGCGGAGCTGGAGATCGGGGTCGCCCACGCCATCCGCCAGTGCCAGGAACTGCTCGACGCCGGCGTGCCCGGCCTGCACTTCTACGTCCTGAACAAGGCGACCGCCCCCGCCCGGATCCTGGGGGCGCTCGACCTGTCGGCTCATGTGGCCCCGGGGGCGTAGTCGGCCTCTGACCCGCACCGCGCGAACCCTCCGGGGGCTCCGTGCCGTGAGATCCATCGCCCTCGCCGCCCTCCTGACCCTGGGGGCAGTCGTCACGGCCGCCGCCCCCCCGAGGGTCGGCGATCTCACTGGTCAGCTTCTGGTGGCGACGGATGAGCTGCGCGACCCGCGATTCGTCCGCACCGTCGTGTATATGGTGCGGCACGACGCGGGCGGCGCCATGGGTCTCGTCGTGAACCGGCCGCTCGGCCAAGTCCCCCTCGCGGTGCTACTGGAGCGGCTCGGGATGGAGGGGAAGGCAGTGGGCGGGGAGATGCGCGTGCACTACGGCGGCCCGGTCGAGGCGGGGCGGGGATTCGTGCTGCACACGAGCGATTACGTGACCGAGGGCACCCAGGTCGTCCACGACGGGATCGCCATCACGGCGCAACCCGAGATCTTCCGCGCCATCGGCGCCGGGGCCGGCCCGCGCCGAACCCTGTTTGCCCTCGGCTATGCCGGCTGGGCGCCCGGCCAGCTCGAGGCGGAGATAAGGGCCGGCGCCTGGATCACCGTCCCGGCGGACGAGGGGCTGATGTTCGATGAACACTTCGAGAAGAAATGGAACCGCGCCATGGCCCGGCGGAGGTTCGATCTCTAAGAGTCACCCGCCATCTCTTTCCCCTGCTCCGCAGGCTGCCCGGATCCCCGGGTGAGCGACCTGGCGCGTACCGCCCCTGTGGGCCCTCTCGAGTTGGCCACCCCACAAAGAACCTGCATCAGATGTGGGGGAGAACCGCGAGCTGAGCGGGGGGTGACGGACCTGCGATTGGGGTCATGCTTTGAACTGGGTCGCCTTGATCGCCTCCTCCCGGATGAGCCTGAGGGCCTGCTTCTTGAGGGTCAGGAAGGTCTCCGTCGCCTTGACCTCGTAGCTCCTGGGTCGTTCCAGGGGGATGGGGATCTCCGCCTTGACCCGTCCGGGCCGGGCGGTCATGACGAAGACCCGATCCGACAGGAAGATGGCCTCCTCCACATCGTGGGTCACGAAGAGAATCGTCTTGTGCAGCTCTTCCCACACCTGGGTGAGGAGTTCCTGCATGAGCGCCCGCGTCTGGGCGTCCAGGGCCCCGAAGGGTTCATCCAGGAGCAGGACGGCGGGGTTATTGGCCAGGGCCCGCGCGATGGCCACCCGCTGCTTCATCCCGCCGGACAGGGCCTTCGGGTAGGTCTCTTCAAACCCCCGCAGGCCAACTCTCTCCACGAACTCCCGGGCGATCTGCTCCTGGGTCGCCCTGGGCATGCCGCAGATTTCGAGGCCGAATTGAATGTTCTCCTTCACGGTGAGCCATGGGAACAGGGTGTAGCTCTGAAAGACCATCCCCCGATCCTGGCCCGGGCCGCCGATCACCTTCCCGTCGAGCCTGACGACGCCCCGGGTGGGCTTGAGCAGCCCCGCCACGATCCGCAAGAGCGTACTTTTCCCGCACCCCGACGGACCCAGGATGGTGGCAAACTCGTTGTTCCGGATCTCCAGGGAGATCTCGTCAATGGCCCGGACCTCGCGGCCGTCGGAGGTGTAGGCCTTAGACACCTTCTGGATGGAAAGCTTGACCGCTTCGTCCACCGGCTCACTCCACCCAGGGGAACAACTTCTGATGCACCCATTTGAAGAGGTAGTCCGTGATGAGACCCAGGGTGCCAATCGTGAGGATCCCGAAGATGATGCTGCCGGTACGCAGCATCCGCTGCGCGCTGATGATCATGTAGCCGATCCCCGAGGCGGAGGCCACGAGTTCCGCCACGATGATGTAGGTCCACGCCCAGCCGACGATGATCCTCAGGGTATCCAGGATTCCCGGAAGGCTCGCCGGGAGCAGGACCTTCCGGATGACCTGGTACCGCCTCGCCCCCAGGGTATAGGCGGTCTCCAGCATCTCTGTGCGCACGTTCTTCGCCACGACCGCGACCATCAGGACCAGTTGAAAGAAGCTGCCGACGAAGATGATGGCAATCTTTTCGATATCGCCGATCCCCAGCCAGAGGATGAACAGGGGGATGAAGGCCGAGGCGGGCATATAGCGGACGAAGCCTACGACCGGCTCGATCAGCGCCTCGGCGACCTTGAAGGTCCCCATGACTAATCCGAGGGGGACCCCGATCACGGCCGCTGCCAGGAAGCCCGTCATCACGCGATACACGCTGTTCAGGATATCGGCGGTGAACCCAAACTCGAGAAACAGGTCAACGCCCGCGCCGAAGACCCTTCCTGGTGACGGAAGAAACAGGGGGTCAATGAAGCCACCGTACGTGAGGAGGGACCAGATGGCGAGCGAGAGGCCGAAACTGCTGAGGGTCAGGCTGACGTAGAGGCTCTTGGGGATAGGATCCCTGGGACTCAAGAAGTCCCGGAGTCCGTGGGGAGCGACCTCGGGTTGCTCTTCCTGTCGTTCATCTGGGACGCGCATCGCCGCTCAGGGGAGGTGCCGGCACCGCGGGTTCAGGGCCGCCACCGGAGACCGCGCTCCCTCCGGGTGGAGCCAGGGGGCTGCCGGCACGGACGATCACCGCGAGGGGAGAATCCCGTCGAGGCGTGCTGTTCGCGCCGGCAGCCCCCCAAATCCGGGACGGCCGGAAGGGCCGGGAAGGCCTCCTGGGTTACAGGAAGGAGCCGTCAATCACATCGGCGGCCTTCGGCTTCGTCTTGATCAGCTTGAAGTCAAACCAGAGATCCGCGGCCCGCTGGGTGACGCTGTAGAGCAGGCCCGGCTTCTGGGAGGTTCCGAAGTACTCCCGGTTCTCCTTCTCACCATAGAACCTGACGCCGGTCTTCTCCTTGGTGAACTCCTCGGGCTTCTGGCCGGTGAATTTGGCCATGATGGGATCGGCCTCTTTCGGGTTGTCGGCCGCGAACTTCACGGCCTCATTCCACGCGGCCACGATCTTCTTCACGTCAGCCCCCCGCTTCTTCAGGAACTCCGGCTTGAAGGCCAGGGAGTCCACGATGATCCCCGGGGTCTTATCGCTGGAGAGCAGGACATGGCCAAAGGGGGTCTCCTTGGCCCGCGAAAGCCAAGGCTCCCAGGTGACGGCGGCATCCACCTTGCCCGCAACAAAGGCCGCGCCCGCATCCCCCGCCTTCATGTCGATCGCCTTGAGATCGGACAGCTTCATCCCGTTCTGGGCCAGGACGTAGTTGAGCCAGAAATAGCTCGCCCCGGCGCCAAGCTGGGCGGCCACCGTCTTCCCCTTCAGGTCCTTGATGGTCTTGATCTCCTTCTTTGCCACCATGCCGTCACCGCCATGGGAGTCATCCAGCGCCAGCACCTGCTTCACAGGGATGGGGTTCTCCGCGGCGGCCGTCATCACGTGGGTGTCCACCGTGGTCGCCATTCCCTGGATCTTGTCGGCGGCAAAGGCCGCCCGCCTGTCGGCCGGGCTTTCGATCACCACGACCTCCACCTCGATGCCCCGCTTCTGAAAGAAGCCCTTCTCCTTTGCCAGGTACAAGGGGGCATATCCAAGCCAGGTTGACATCCCCAACTTGATGGGCTCGGCCCCGAACGCGGAGCCTCCGATGAGAACCACGACTGCCATCATTCCGACAATCCAACTCCTTTTCATGCCCGTCCTCCCTCCTCCTGTGAGTTGTGGCGACCCGGGAGACTTTTCTGAATCTCTGGAAAGAGACCGCGAAGGTGGGCGGATGGTATCACCATCGAAAGGGCTGTCAATGGCAAAGTGGGGAAGCGCCAAGTGCCGAGAACCGAGAGGGGAGAGCCGAGAAGAGCATTAGGGGACAGGGAGCGGGAGGGCGGAATGGAGAGACCGCTCCGTTTACTGCGTATCCAGTCCAAGTGTGGCACCGATCCCGATCGATATCCGCCAGCCGTTCCACCGATTCCTACAACCAGTTCCGCTGGGTCGAACAGCCTGGGGCCTTTGGGATCTCCAATGAAGCAGGATGCCCTATTGGAAGAGAAGGGGGTGCCGGTCAGAAGCGCGCCGTGTCCGGAAAGAATCTGGGCACCAGGTGGCGTGCCCAGTTCGAGTCCTTCCCGGCTCCCCGGGCGTGGCGAATCTGGGCACTGGCAAGAGAGGGTTGTGGTACCTGAATACACACGGAGGGGCAGATAAGGTTCCGCATTTGTTGACGAGAAGCATAAGGCAACGTCTGTTCGCCGATGGGCGTGTGGGAA
>JACQXP010000091.1 GCA_016208645.1 Candidatus Methylomirabilota bacterium
GCAACCCGGCGGCCCCCGGCTATGGGAAGTGGGCTGCCAGCTATATGCGCCCGCCCCCAGGAAATCGTAGTTGCCTGCGCCTACCTGCATGAATCCTCCGGAGTGTCCGAGGACTTCCGGGATGATGTTGCCCACGTTAACTTTCACCTCCCCCGACCGAAGCCCTGGCCGGTCAATCCCCCCGTCACCGCGATGCCGCGCGCAGCCGCCGCCTCCGATAGGCCGGCCTCCCCTGTCTGCGCCTGCCTTTCGCCGGGCGACGGCAGACAGGTGCCCCGCACAGGCAGGCCTCCTCGACGCGGAATCCAATGGATCGTCGTGGCTTCTCTGGCGGCGCCATGAGTTGGCGAGACGATCATTTGACCTCGTTCGCCCTCTGCGCTATCATGTGGGTGATACAAGGAGCGCAACATGGGCAAGAGACCTCGTCCCAACACCGCGAATCGAGTCGCCGAGCCGCCTGTCACGCTATCCACACCTCCCCGTCTGGTGTCCGACGAGAAGGGACAGGTGGTCGAGGTGATCCTGAACTACGCCGACTATGAGAACTTCCTCCGCGTGCTCGCCCAGCATGCTGACTGGGAGACACTCCCACCATATCTTCAGGATGCCATTGACAATCTCCTGGCCGACGAAGCCATAGCCGAAGAGGGCGCCCCCATTCCGCTCCGCCAGGCCCTGGCGCAAACTCACGATCTTCCCGCCTGATGGCCTATGCCGTCGTGCTTCGGCCGGCGGCTGAGCGCGAGCGCCGTAATCTCTCTCCAGATCTCCGTCCTCACATCAACCGCGCAATCCTCGGACTGGAAAACGACCCTCGTCCGTCCGGCGCGGTCAAGCCGACCGGCCACCAGAGGCGCTGGAGGCTCCGGGTCGGCGACTACCGCATCCTCTATGAAGTTGACGACACCTCCCGGCAGGTCCTTATCACGAGGATCGCTCATCGCCGGGAAGTATACCGATAGCCCCCCGTAACTCGTCACAACTCCTCGCCGCACCCGGTAGACCGGCCCCCTAATGGGGGACTACGTAGGTTCTGAGACAACTTGTTTAGTGGACCCATGGGACGCACGTGCTACATCGGCCAGAAACACACCGGCCCCTTGCGTTGCGCATGATCGCAAAGGGCCGGAACGTTCCGAGACCGGGAGGCACATCCAACGCCCCTGATCTCCCCTCTGTAAGTTGCTGCACTTGCATGGCAATCCGAGGTGCCACGCTAGCTCCGCCCTGACCGGGCCGTCAACGGAAATCGGGCCGGGAGTCCGGCTCGTGACCCACCCTACCACCCATCTGTAATGGGGGACGCCATTTCCTACATTGACTTTCGCCTTTCCCCCCTGCCGACGCCCTGCCCGGTCGGCCCCCTCACCAGCGCGCGTTCGCCGCTGGCCCCCTCACCCTGGCCCTCTCCCGCGGTGGGGAGAGGGGATTGAGAATGGCTACGTTGTTTCCCAGGTTGACTTTCGCCTCTCCGCCCCGACCGAAGCCCTGCCCGGCCAGTCCCCATCGCCGCGATGACGGGCGCCGCAACCAGCGCCTCCGATAGGTCGGCCCCGCCCCCCAACGCGGAAGCCGATGCGTCGCTGGCCCCGATTGGCCCTTGACATACAGCCATCCATACGATATGGATAACCATATGAAGACCACGCTGAACATCGACGATTCCGTTATGGCCCTTCTCAAGCGCGAGGCGGCCAGGCAAGGGCGGACGATGTCCGAGCTGGTGGAGTCCGCGCTCCGCCTGATGTTCCGCGCCCAGCGGCGGCGGAGCGACCTCCCTCCGCTGCCAACGTTTCGAAGCGGGGGCCACCTCGTGGACGTTGCGGACCGCGACGCCCTGTACCAGGCCATGGAAGGCCGTTAGTGTTCGTCGCGGACACGAACGTCCTCATCCACGCCGCCGATGCGGATTCCCCTTTCCATCGCCAGTGCCATGCGTGCCTCCAGGACTGGCGCGGCCAGACCTCGGCCTGGTACCTGACCTGGGGCATTCTGTACGAATTCCTCCGGGTGACGACGCATCCCCGAGTTTTCCGGCAGCCCTGGCCAGCGGCGCGCGCGTGGGAATTCATCGAGGCGTTGCTGGCCTCCCCCGGCCTGAGCATCCTCCTCCCCACGGACAGGCATGCCGCGGTCGCCGCCGAGGTATTCACGGAGCTCCCGCACCTCGCTGGGAACGTGATACACGACGCCCACACCGCCGTTCTGATGCGCGAGCACGGGATTCGGCGCATCTATACCCGAGATACCGACTTCCACCGCTTCCCCTTCCTCGAACCGATTGATCCGACGACCTAGGTCCGCAGACAGCCGGAAGCCGAGGCGTTTACGTTGTTTCCCAAGCTGACTTTCGTCACTCCCTCCGACGGATGCCCCGCCCGGTCAGCCCCCCATCACCGCGATGACGAGCCGCGCAGCCGCCGCCTCCGATAGACCGGCCCGGCCTCCTCGACCCCGAAGCCGATTGCGCGGCGCCGAGGTCTTGGGAGGGGTGGCGGATCGAGAAGGTCCATCATTCGCTGAAGGATGTCGACAATGGTGGACTCGTGGACGTCCAACCGCCCCTTCAGCTCTCGCTCCAGGGCCGCCAGCTTGCGGGCGAGTTCGCGTGTGTCCCCCAGGGCGGCGCGCATCCGTATGAAGGCACGGACGACGAAGACGCTCATCTGGACGGCGCGCGGACTGTTGAGGACGTTCGCCGCCATGAGAGCACCGTGTTCCGTGAACGCATAGGGGAGGTACCGTCGGCCGCCGCGCGAACCGGTCACAAATTGTGACCGGTCAGACGCGGCGTTTGAGGTCACAATCTGTGACCTCAAACCTGTAACCTCTTGAAAAGAAAGCTGAAACACGAAGTCAGTCGGGAAGCGTCCGGGGTTCCGTCTTACCGCCTGGTTCAGGGCCTTGGTCGTAACACCATAAAGCCGTGCCAGATGGTGGTCCAGGATCACACGTTCACCCCGGACGGTGACAATCATCTCCTCGACTCGCAGGGCCGCGGCCGGAACACTGCTCTTGCTCTTGACCATCCTCCCTCCCCGACATGCGCTGATTCACAACTAAGTTTCGGGACGCCTGTCGCCCACGTCAACCGTCGCCCCTCCGCCCTCGACCGAAGCCCCTGCCTGGTCAGTCCCTATCCCCGCCCTGACGAGCCGCGCAGCCGCCGCCTCCGATAGGCCGGCCGCGCCTCCTCGACCCGGAAACCGATGGACCGCCGAGGCCTCTCCGGCCGCGCCATCAGCGCGCGGATGGCGTCGAACACGACCTTGAACTGGGCGTCGTATTTCTTCTCGAGTTCCTCCAGCTTGCGGGCGAGGTCCTTGTGGGTTGCCAGGATTTCCCGGAGCCGGACGAAGGCCCGTACAACCTGGACGCTGGCCTGAACCCGATTCGGGTGTTGAGGAGGCTCGCCAGCATGATTGCCCCGTGCTCTGTAAACGCGTGGGGAAGCGAAGGGGAAAACCTGAGCGGTCGGAGGTGATCACAATTTGTGATCACCTCCGCTTTCTCCGCCTCTGTCAGGAGGAACATGAAGTCTTCGGGAAAGCGTTCCCGGTTCCGTTTCACCGCTTGGTTGAGAACCCGCGTTGATACTCCATAGAGAGTTGCCAGATCAGCATCCAGCATCACCCGCTGACCGCGGATGGAAAGAATACACCGCTCGACGCTTGCCACCGGACTCAGAGCACCACGTGAAGTCATCGACGACCCTCCACGAATCTCCGGGGCGATCTTGCCAACATTAACCTTCGGCTCTCCACGCCGACCGCCGCCTTACCCGGTCAGGCCCCATCACCGCGCTGACACGCGGCGCAGCCGCCGCCCACGGGGCGACAGGGACAGCCGACAGCGACAGCGGCATTGGGGCCAGCATTGGGATCAGGCCTTTACTAATACATTCCACTGCCGCCGGCGGCGCCCATACACCGGCCGAGCTTCCTCGACCCGGAAGCCGCTCCGGCGCCGCCACTCTGCTACTCCTCCTCGTCGGTTCCGTACATCACATCTACCCCGAACCGCCTGTGCAGCCGGTAGAAGTAGAGGCTGTAGTTCTCTGGCAGATCGAGGCGTCTCTTGCGGTAGCCGAACTCTTTCTCGCGCAAGTACGCCATGATCGCCCTCTCTTTGTCGGCAACGAATGGAAAGCTCACACCGGAGGTCATGCAGAAGCCGTCGGCGACCAGAAGCCGGGTGGCCAGCAGCATGCCCGAGACACCCGTCTCCGACAGGCCAAGGTCAGTCAATTCCAGGACCGGCTGCGGCTGCCCGCTGCGGATCTCGGCTAGCCGATCCGACAGAAGGCTGTAGCTTCCGGGATGGGTCTCGCCGATCTTGAACAGGGAGAACCGGGCCGTCTTCATGGCGGCGAGGAAGCGCCCCTCGCTCGCACTCAACTCCATTCCGGCGTTCTATGCCTCGAAGTGCTCGATGCAACTCCTTCCATCCCACCGCCGGTCATAGATCATCCGGTCGGCCAGGATATCGGTGTCCCCCTCATCCGCGACCAGGACGTTGCTCTTCCACAGGCCCAGCTCCTGGGCAGTGGAAACGAAGACGTCTTTGGGGATCACCTTGAGCAGCTCCCCGCAAAACTCCTTCCCGGTGTGGCGGAGGGATTGATAGGCGCGGATCCGATCAGTCACCATAATTGCCCCCGGTCACCGCAACAGAGGAAAAGCCCGGCGAGTTGCCCAGAATCAGCGACCCACACCCTGGCCCTCCCCCGGCCGCGGGGGAGGGGGAAAAGAAGGAGTGCGTTCGGGCATCTGCTCCCCCCGGCGTCCCGAGTACGCATTCCGTGCTTGCGACTTCGGGAATACCCGAAGTACGGAAGCAACGAGGGAGAGGGACGCATCTGCTGCCCATCGCTGCCCAGCTCATGTCATTTCCAGCAGCGGGGCCAAGTGGCTTGCCACTATCGCGGTCAGTTCTTTGATCGTGCCGGTCGCCGAGCATCTTAGAAGACTTCCATGACAGGGATGGTCAATTGTTCCGCGGAAATTTCACGCAGGGCATCCGACACCTCCAGACGCCTGAGGAGCGCCTCGGCCTCGGCGCGGATTTCCTCCCGCAGGGAGGCCGGTTCCAGCACCTCGGCATCCTGGCCGAAGCCCAGGATCCAGGCCTTGATTTCCGCAGTATCCGCCACGTTGAGAGAAAGGATCAGCTCCCCGTCTGGAAGCGATTGAATTTCTTGGCTTTCATGCCAGGTCCTCTCGGCGATCCACTTTGCGCGGTGGTGGCTGAAATGGACCCGAATCGTGGTCGCCTCCCCCCGAAGGATGCCGAAGCTCCCATGCATGTAGCCATCAAAATCGAAGTCCTCAGGAATCCTGAAGCTCTCGCCCGTCTGGCGAAGCTCCCTGATTCGCTCCAAAGCAAAGATCCGGACCTCTCCCCGCAGGTGGTCATGCGCCGCAATGTAGAGGCCTCCCTGGTGGTAGAAAAGGTGGTACGGATCTATGCGCCGGGTGGTGAGGGCCTCACGGCTGAAGGAGTAATAGCGGATCTCGAGCCGCCGGCCTTCCAGCCGCGCGGTTGTGACCGCCTCAAGCACACCGCGCACTCGGGTGTAGTCTTTGAAAGCGGGACCGCGTGTCGTCACGGTGCCTTCTATCTGCTCCAGGAAGCCATGCCCCTCAGGAGGCAGCAAGGCCCGGATCTTCGCGATGGCCGATTCGAGGGCCGAATGGAACGGCGTCCCATGCAGGGGCTTCAGGAGGCTCCGGGTGAAATAGAGGGCCATCAACTCCGACAGGGACAGCGGGACGGGCAGATCGGACCTGTAGCCCTCGACGAACTTCCAACGCTTCTCTTTCCCGTCGCGGTCCTCGGCCACGGGAAAGCCCACGGCCTGGATGTGATCCAGGTCCCGCATGACGGTCCGGGTGGTGCAGTCCAGCTCACGGGACAGCTCGTCGAAGGTGAGCCCACGACGGCTTCGCTCCAGAGACTGGATGAGCTTCCATTGCCGGGTCACCTGATTCCCTCGTGGCATCTTCTCTCCCCTCACTTTGCCCTGAGACGCAAACGCCCCCGAGCAATCCTTGCCCGGGGGCGCCGTCAGTCACAGGACCGAGCTGATTCTTTCACATCCACATTCCGATCGAACTCCAAGGACCCGCGCGCCGGAGCACGATGGTCGGCCCGAATGCTCCGGCGTGTCAGGAACAGGCTGTATCTCTATCAAAAGCCTTCTTGCGATGCAAGACCAATGGGTGAGGGCAATCAGCCCTTCACCTTGAGGCGCGATTCGTTCTCGGCGATGAACTTCCTGATCTCATCCGCCATGGCCAGGAGCTTGAGCCACTGCTCCTTGTAGAGCGTGACGGGGAAGCGCCCCAGGCCGTACACCGAGACGGCGCCCTTCTCACTGACCTTGATGGACGTTGGTCGAGTCACCTTGGCCTTGAGCGCCTCGTTTTCGGCGCGCAGCCGCTCCAGTTCCGCTCGAACATCCTCGTCCGACATGATTCACCTCCCTTTCGCCAGCCCGGGCGCAACACGCCCCGGCGTTTCTGCTCCCTGTCCCTGTCGCTATCGCTGTCGTCTTCACGCCCTCGCGTCGGGCGGCGTGAAGAGGAACGACTCGATGAAGCGATCCAGGTCACCGTCCAGCACCGCGGTGACGTTGCCCGTCTCCTCGCCCGTGCGATGGTCCTTGACCAACTGGTAGGGCGCCAGAACGTACGAGCGGATCTGGCTGCCCCAGGCGATGGGCGCCTTCTCCCCCTCCAGCTTGGCCATCTCCTCATCCTGCTGCCGCTTGTAGTGGTCGTAGAGCCGGGCCCGCAGGACCTTCATGGCCATGGCCTTGTTCTTGTGCTGCGAGCGCTCGTTCTGGCAGGAGGCCACGATCCCGGTGGGCAGGTGGGTGATGCGGACGGCCGAGTCGGTGACGTTGATGTGCTGTCCCCCGTGCCCCCCGGCGCGGAAGGTGTCGATGCGCAGGTCCTTCTCCTCGACCTTGACCTCGAGGTCGTCGGAGATCTCCGGATACACGAAGAGCGAGGCGAAGGAGGTGTGCCGGCGCTTGCTGGCGTCGAAGGGCGAGATGCGGACCAGCCGGTGGACGCCGATCTCGGCCCGGAGGTACCCGTAGGCGTAGGGCCCCGCCACCGTCACGGTGGCGTTCTTGATCCCCGCCTCCTCCGCCTCCAAGAGGTCAATCACCTCGGTGCGGAACCCCTTCGTCTCGCACCAGCGGAGGTACATGCGCAAGAGCATCTGCGCCCAGTCCTGGGATTCCGTGCCGCCGGCCCCCGCGTTGATGGTCAGGATGGCATTGCCCTTGTCATACTCGCCCGAGAGGACCGTCGTGAGCTCCAGGGCGCGGACCTGCCGCGTCAGCTCCGTGAGACCACTGGACACCTCTTGCAGGGTCTCGACGTCCTCCTGATCCGCGGCGAGTTCCAGGAGCACCCGGGAATCCTCCAGCTCTTCCACCAGGCTCGCGTGCTGCGTGAGCGTCTGCCGGAGATCGCTCTGCTCCTTCAGAACCTTCTGGGCCTTCTCCGGATCTCCCCAGAACTCCGGCGCGGCCGCGGCCGTCTCCAGGGCTGCCAGCCGGGTCGTCTTCCCGGGGAGGTCAAAGATACACCCGGAGTTGGTCCAGCTTTCGCTGCAGCTCGTCAATGCTGCGTTGCAGATCGGGAATCATGATTGGCTCTCCCTCCAAATGCAGGGACAAAGTGATAGGCTGGCTGAGTGCAGCGCGTTCGGTGGTTCGGGAGTTCGGTGGTTCGGTCGTTCCCTCGGAACTCGAACAGCCGAACGCTCTTTGTCCCTTGGTCCCTGTGTGACTTCGTCACTTCCGGCGCGATTGCAGAAGCGCAAGCACGTAGGCGCCCAGGAATGCCAGGCACACCCAGGCCAGCACGTCCCCGTACCGGGTGTACGGGGTCTCCGCCTGCCGGGCGCGCACGCTCCCCACCAGCGCCGCCTCGGTGAAGATCCCGGTCTCCGCCAGGATCGCTCCCGTCGGCGCGATCAGCGCGGTGACCCCGGTGTTGGCCGCGCGGACGAGGTAGGTCCCGTTCTCCACCGCCCGCATGGCCGCCATGGCCAGGTGCTGATAGGGTGCCCCGCTCCGGCCGAACCACGCGTCGTTGGTGATGTTCACCAGAAACTGCGCCCCCTCGCGCACGAACTGCCTTACCTCGCCCGGGAAGATGACCTCGTAGCAGATCATCACGCTGAAGCGCGCCCCGTCCAGGGAAAAGACCGTGGCCGACCGTCCCCGTCCGAAATCGCCGATCCCCACGACGAGCTTGTCCAGAAAGAAGAAGATCCCCTCCAAGGGAACATATTCCCCGAAGGGCACCAGGTGGCGCTTGTCGTAGCGCCCCCGGATCTGCCCGTCGCTCCCCAGCAGAAAGACTGCATTGTACAGGAATCCGTCGTCGCCCAGGTCGGGACTGCCGACCAGCATGGGGATACCGGCCTCCGCGGCCAGGCGGCGCAGGCGCGGGGAAAGCTCGGCATCCCGTCGCAGGAAGAATGGGACGGCCGTCTCCGGCCAGACGATCAGTGCCGGCTTCTCGGCCGCCGCGCCCCGCGCCAGCCGTTCGTAGATGTCCAGGGTCGCCGCCTGATAGCCCCGGTCCCACTTCAGGGACTGGTCGATGTTCCCCTGGAGCAACGCCAGGCGGATCGGGGGTCCCCCCGTGGGATCCTGCCAGACGAGCCGCCCATACCCGACGGAGGCCAGGAGCGAAACGGCCGCGAGTCCCAGGGGCACGAGCACCTCCCGCCACCGGCCTGCCTCATCCCGCGGGCGCAGGGTCCAGGCCAGGAGGCCAGCCAGCGCGGCATTCACCAGGATGAGCAGGGCGGAGATCCCGTACACGCCCACGGCCGATGCCAGCAGGCGGATCGTCGGCTGCCGGTACTGGCTGGTGCCGAGGAGTGCCCACGGGAACCCCGACAGGAGATAGGTTCGCAGATACTCCAGGGCCGTCCAAAGCCCCGCAGCGACCAGCGGCAGGACCTCCCGCGGGAGCCGCAGCCAGCGCTGCCCCGCCGCCAGAAGCCACGCGAAGGCCGCCGTGTATCCCGCCAGGACCCCACAGAGAAGCAGGAGGATCACCAGGCTCAAGACGAGCGGCATCCGGCCGTAGGTGGTCATCGTGTTGATGACCCACCAGATCGTCGCAAGGTAGAAGCTCAGACCGCTCGCGGTTCCCAGCCAGGCCGCCTGCCCCGGGCCGGTCCCCTCCAGCGCCAGGAAGAGCGGCACCAGTGCCAGGAAGGCCAGCGGCCCGAGGTCCCAGGGCGGGAAGGCCGCCGCAGAGAGCAGACCGCTGCCTACCGCCAGCCCCGCGCGCAACCCGCGCGGGAGATCCCGTGCGGCCGGGAGCCCCCCGGCGATCACACCCACCCGATCCGTACCAGCGCGTACAGCACGGGACCCGCGAACATCAGACTGTCCAGCCGGTCCAGGACGCCGCCATGGCCCGGAATGAGGGCCCCGCTATCCTTGGCGCCGGCGGCCCGCTTCACCGCCGACTCGCACAGGTCCCCCAGGATCCCGACGCTGGCGAGCAGGAGGCCGACCACGGCCGCGGGAGCCCACAGGAACCGCGGCCAGATCCAGACGCTCCCGCCGATCGCCACCAGCATCGTGGCGATCATCCCGCCCAGGGCGCCCTCGACCGTCTTCTTGGGACTGATTCGGGCCGCCAGCGGCCGGCGGCCGTACCGGCTCCCCACATAGAACGCCCCGATGTCCCCCGCCCACGTCGTGAAGGCCAGGTAGTAGATGACCTGCCGTCCCTCGGGCAAGGCCCGCAGGAGGCTGGCGAAGCTCAGGAGACCCCCCACGTACAGCGTACCCAGGACAATCCAGGCCGCCTGCAGCAGGCCGACCCGAAACTCGGCTCGGAGAAGCGTGGCCCGCAAGAGCGCCGCTCCCACCACCGCGGCCGCAACGCCCGCCACGCCCCCGGTCAGCGCCAGGGCCGCGTGCCATGCGAGACCTCCGAGCACGGTGAGAAGCGAGAGCCCGGGATCTGTCCCCGCCGGGCAGAGCCGGGAGAACTCCCAGGCCGCCAGGCCGATGACCAGGCTGACCAGCAGCGCGAAGTGGAGTGGCGAACCGAAATGGACGAGGAGGAGGAACGGGGGAACGAGCAGGAGCGCGCTGAGGACCCGTTGACGATGCATGACCTCGACGTCCGCCATCCCGCACCGGGCGGGCCGGCCGGACTCAAAACTCCATGATCTCCTTTTCCTTCTTCTCCAGGAGCTCGTCCAGGTTCTTGATCATGCGATTTGTCAATTCCTGGACCTGCTCCATGCCCTTGCGCACGGCGTCCTCGGAGGCCTGCTTGTTCTTCTCCAGCTTCTTCAGGGCCTCGTTGGCATCCCGGCGGAGGTTGCGAATGATCACCCGGCCCTCCTCCGCCATCTTCTTGACGACCTTCACCAGCTCTTTGCGGCGCTCCTCGGTGAGTGTGGGGATCGCCAAACGGATGATCTTGCCGTCGTTGGACGGGGTGATCCCCAGGTCGGATTTCAGGATGGCCTTCTCGATGACGGGGACCAGCGAGGGTTCCCAGGGCTGGATGGTGATCAGGCGCCGCTCCGGGATGGCCAGGCTGGCCACGCGGTTCAAGGGGGTAAGCGTCCCGTGGTAATCCACCTGGATCCCGTCCAGCAAGGTCAGAGAGGCCCGACCCGTCCGGACACTGTTGAAGTCCTTGACCGTCGCCTCGGTGGCCCGCTTCATGTCCTGCTCGGCCTTGCGGATGATCTCCTGCATGGGACGTCAGCCTCCCCGGACCAGGGTGCCCACCCGCTCCCCGCACACCAGTTGGCGCAGGCGCCCCTTCTCCTGCAGATTGAAGACCACGATGGGAAACCCGTTGTCCATGCACAGCGAGATGGCGGTGGAATCCATCACCTTCAGGCGCCGGCTCAGGATCTCGAGGTAGCTCAGCTCGTCGAACTTCTGGGCGGTCGGGTCGATCTTCGGATCGGCGCTGTAGACCCCGTCCACCTTCGTGGCCTTGAAGACGACGTCGGCGGTGATCTCCATGGCCCGCAGCGCGGCCGCCGTGTCCGTCGTGAAGTAGGGGTTGCCGGTGCCGCCCACGAAGATCACCACCCGCCCCTTCTCCAGGTGGCGCAGCGCCCGGCGGCGGATGAAGGGCTCGGCGATCTCGCGCATCTCGATGGCGGTCTGGACCCGGGTGTCCACCCCCACCTTCTCCAGGGCGTCCTGCAGGGCCAGCCCGTTGATCACCGTGGCCAGCATGCCCATGTAGTCGGCCGACGAGCGATCCATCCCCTGGGCGCTGGCCTCCACCCCGCGGAAGATGTTGCCGCCGCCGATCACCATGCCGACCTGGACGCCGAGCTGGTGGATGTCCCGGACCTCCTCCGCGATGAAACGGACCACGTCGGCGCTGATGCCGAACTCTTGCCGGCCGGCGAGCGCCTCGCCGCTGATCTTCAGGAGGATCCGCCGATATTTCAGATCTGCCATGTCTTTCTCTGGCAATCCGGCAACTGGGCAATTCGGCGATTTGGCAATTGGGAAGAACCCGAAGCTGTTCCCAGTCGCCCAGTTGCCTAGTTGCCCAATTGCCGTGTTAGTCCCCCGGTCGCCGCTCGATTCCCTCGCCCAGGCGGAACCGGGCGAACCCCGCCACCGTCACCGGCTCCCCCAGGGACTTCTCGGCGGCCTTCAGGACGTCCCGGATCTTCTGCTTCCCCTCGGGGTCCCGGATGAAGAGCTGGTCCACCAGGCAGCGCTCCATGAAGAACTTCTCCAGCCGCCCTTGGATGATCTTGTCCAGGATGGCGGCCGGCTTGCCCTGCACATCGGGCTGGGCCCGCAGGATCTCCCGTTCCTTCTCCAGGAGCTCCGCCGGGACCTGGTCGCGCGTCACGTAGGCGGGCTCCGCCGAGCAGATCTGGAGGGCCAACTCCTTGGCCAGCCGCCCCAGGGCCTCTCCCCGGGCCACGCCGTCCGACGCGCACCGCACCTCCACCAGCACGCCGATCTTTCCGCCGGCGTGAAGGTAGCTCACCACCACGCCCTGGGCGCCCGGGGGAATCGCCAACCGCGCCGCCCGCCGGACGACGATGTTCTCTCCCAGAGAGCCGATGGCTTCCTTGACCATCTCCGCCACCGGCTTGCCGTTGAGAGATCGCGTGAGCAGCACGTTGACGTCCGATGCGGCGGCGGGATCCTGTCCCACCAGGGCCACGAGGGAGCGGGTCAGTCCGGCAAAGTGATCCGTGCGGGCCACGAAATCGGTCTCGCAATTCACCTCCACCAGGGCCCCCGCATCCCGGCCGGGAGCAATCCAGGCCGCCACCACGCCGTCGGCGGCGGTCCGGCCCGCCTTCTTCTCGGCGGTCTTCAGGCCCCGCTTCCGCAGGACCTCGATTGCCTTCTCCGGATCACCGCTGGCCTCCGCCAGGGCGGCCTTGCACTCCATGATCCCCGCCCCCGTCTTCTCGCGGAGATCGCGCACCATCGTCGCCGAAATCGTCATGAAGGCTCCTTCGTGATTGCCAGCCGTCGAGACCAGGGAGACCCGAAGTTACTGGGCCGGGGACGCGCTCGCCGGGGAACCGACCGGGGAGGCCGCGTCCGCCGCGGGCGCTCCGGATGTGGCACCGGAGCCGGCCGCGGCCGCGCCGGAGGTCGCGTCTCCACCCGCGACCGCTCCGCCTGCGGCAGCCCCGGCGCCGGGCGCCCCGCCGGCCGCCATGATCTCTTCCATGTCCGCCACGCCCGTCTTGGCAGCCGCTCCCCGCCCATCCAGGATGGCATCGGCCAGCCGCGAGGTGATCAGCCGGATGGCACGGATGGCATCGTCATTGCCCGGAATCGGATAGTCGATCTCGTCCGGATCGCAGTTCGTGTCCACGATCGCCACCACCGGGATGCCCAGCCGCCGCGCCTCCTGGACCGCGATCCGCTCTTTCTTGGGGTCAATGACGAAGACCGCGCTGGGGAGCTGCTCCATGCCCTTGATCCCCATCAGGGCATTGTTGAGCTTCTCCATCTCCCGTCCCAGCCTGAGGACCTCCTTCTTGGAGAAGGCCTCGAACTTTCCCGTGGCCTGCATGTCCTCCAGCAGCTTCAGACGCGAGATGCTCTTGGTGATGGTCTGGAAATTCGTCAGGGTCCCGCCCAGCCAGCGGCGGTTGACGAAGTACATGCCGGCGCGGGCCGCCTCTTCCTGGACCGTATCCACCGCCTGTTTCTTCGTCCCCACGAACAGCACCGACGCACCGCGGGCGGCCACGTCCCGCAGGAAGGCCTGCGCCTCCTGGAACTTCTTCAGGGATTTCTGGAGATCAATGATGTAGATCCCGTTCCGCTCCCCGAAGAGGTACCTCTTCATCTTCGGGTTCCAGCGCTTGGTCTGGTGCCCGAAATGGACTCCGGCCTCCAAGAGTTCCTTGATTGTCACAGACATGAGACGGTTCCCTCCTGTCCAGGTTGATCCGCCGCGCGCCTCACGTCCCCCCGGATCACGCCTGCGGCGTGACACCCCCGAGGAAATCCGCGCGCGTGTGAATTCGGTCCGCGCACATGGCGGACCTGGGCCGCTTATATCACACCGACCTTCCGGCGGCAAGGGCCGCCGAAAAACGTTCGGCTGTTCGGCGGTTCGACTGTTCCGCCGGGCCCAGGACGACCGAACTGCCGAACGGTCGGGACCCACGGCACCGCGGTGGATGTCCACCGCCGTGGCGTGGGTGCCCCGAACGCCTTTGGATCAGGTCCGGTATCCTGCGTTGATCCGCACATAGGCTTCGGAGAGGTCGGTGGCCCACATCCGCGCCGACGCGCGACCCGCGTGCAGATGCGCCACGAGGGCGTATTCCGGCTGCTTCAGCCGGTGGTTCACGGCCGCCTCGCTGCTGGGCCCGAGGCCGACGCCGCCCTCCACCACTGGCAGGTCATCCACCGCCAAATCTACTGCCCCGGGATCGAAGCGGGCACCGGACCTCCCCAACGCGGCCATCACCCGCCCCCAGTTGATGTCCTCCCCGAAGAACGTGGTCTTGACCAGGGGGGAATTGGCCACCGCCTCGGCCGCCAGGCGGGCCTCTCTGGGCGTGCGCGCACCGGTGATCCGGACCTCCACCAGCTTGGTCGCCCCCTCCCCGTCACGCGCGATCATCTTCGCCAGGCAGAGGCATACCATCTCCAACGCGGCCTGGAACGTCCGGAAGGCCGTCGTGCCCCCGCGAAGCGCGGGCGCGCCCGAGGCGCCGTTGGCGAAGCACAGCACCATATCGTTGGTGCTGGTGTCCCCATCCACGGTGATGCAGTTGAAGCTCCCATTCACCGCCACCCGCAGGGCCCGTTGGAGCGTGGCCGCTTCCACCGCCGCGTCCGTGGCCAGGACCGCCAGCATGGTGGCCATTCGCGGGGCGATCATGCCCGATCCCTTGGCCATGCCCCCGATGGTGACCCGCCGCTTCCCCACCGCAAAGGTGACCGCAGCCTCCTTGGCCGTGGTGTCCGTGGTGAGGATCGCCTGGGCCGCCTCCTGCCCTCCGGCGGCATCCAGCCGAGCCACGGCCTGGGTGATCCCCGCCCGGATGGCCGCCATGTCCAGCGGCTTCCCGATGACGCCGGTGGACGCCACGAAGACCTGGCCGGCCGGCCTCTTCACCGCCCGGGCCACTTCCTGGGCCGTCGCCTCGGCATCCGCGATCCCTTGCCGCCCCGAGCAACAGTTGGCGTTCCCGCTGTTGAGGACGATGGCCGCGAACTTGCCCCCCCGGAGTTTCCGCCGCGAGATCTGCACCGGCGCGGCCTGCACCCGGTTCGTGGTGAAGGTCGCCGCCACCGTCGCGGGCGTATCCGACACGACCAGGGCCAGGTCCGGGGCGCCGCTCCGCTTCAGGCCGCAGGAGACGCCCGCCGACCGGACCCCCTTGACCGCGGAGAGCCCGCCGGGAATCCCGAAGAGGTACGCGTCTGTCGGTGGCACCAGATCCTCCCGTTGTCCTGCCCTCACACGCCCCACGCCGGCTGGGCCAATGTCAAATTTCAAACCGACAATGAAAAACCGACAACGGGGTCGCGACAACTCTGCGGTACGTTCAGGCCGGCCTGCTTGCCGCTCATTTTCAGTTGTCGGTTGTCGGTTTTCAATTTTCCATTGCAGTTGTCAGGGAAACAGGCCCGGGATCCAGAGGCCGGCCCGCTCATCCAGGCCGGCCATCAGGTTGAAACATTGCACGGCCTGTCCGGAGGCCCCCTTGACCAGGTTGTCGATGGCGGTCACCACGATGACCCGCCCCGTCCTGGGGTCGGAGACCAGCCCGACATCGCAGAGGTTCGAGTGCAGGACCTGCTTCGTCTCCGGAAGCTGCCCTTCTGGAAGGACGCGGACGAACGGAGCCTCGCGGTAGAAGCTCCGGTACACCGGCACGAGGTCCGCGGCCGACCGCCAGCTCAAGAGCGACGCCGTGATAGTGGTCAGGATCCCCCGGGTGAGCGGGGCCAGGTGCGGCGTGAAGGACACCGTGACCTCGCGGCCGGCCAGGCGCGACAGCTCTTGCTCGATCTCGGGGGTGTGCCGGTGGCTGGCCACCCCGTACGCCTTGAGGTTCTCGTTGGCCTCGGAGTAATGATACGGCAATTCGGCCTTCCGCCCCGCTCCCGACACGCCGGAGATGGCGTCGATCAGCACCGAATCCGGGTCCACCAGCCCCTCGGCGATGAGGGGGGCCAGGCCCAGCACGGCGCCGGTGGGATAGCACCCCGGCACGGCCACCAGGCGGGCCGCGGCGATCTCGGCCCGGTGCAGTTCCGGCAGGCCGTAGGCGGCCTCCTTCAGCAGGTGCGGGGCGACGTGCTCCACGCCATACCAGCGCGGGTAGGCCGCCGCGTCTTTCAGGCGGTAATCGGCGGACAGGTCCAGCACCCGCGTGCCCCGCTGAATCAGGTCCGCCCCCACCGCCATGGAGGTCTTGTGGGGCAGGCCGAGAAAGACGAATTCCGCCTCCGCGGCCAGCTTGGCCGTATCCAGCGGCAGGCACGTGAGATCCAGGAACCCCGCCAGGCTGGGGAAGACCTTGCCGATGGGCTGGTTCGCGTACGTCTCGGCGGTGAGGGCGACGACCTTCGTCAGGGGATGCTGCAGGAGAAGACGGAGCAGCTCCACCCCCGTGTAGCCGCTGGCCCCGGCGATGGCCACGCGGCGGATCTTCTCGTGTTTGACTGTGCCGGCCATCCTGCCCACTCCCGTCCTGCTGTCGCCTGCCCCGCCCGTCTCTCCCGGGGGGCCGGGGTCATCCGACCGCAGGCACAAAAAAAGGGAAGAACCCGGAGGCCCTTCCCCGTCCGTCACGGCGAAACGGTTACCGTTTGGAGAACTGGAACCGGGCCCGCGCGCCCTTCTGACCGTACTTCTTTCGCTCCTTCACTCGGGGATCCCGGGTGAGCAGGCCCGCCTTCTTCAACGCGGACCGCATGGCCTCGTCCAGCCGCACCAGGGCCCGTGCGATCCCCAGGCGAATCGCCCCTGCCTGGCCGCTGGTCCCGCCGCCGCTCACGGTGGCCAGGACGTCGAACTTCCCCTCCACGCCGACCACCTTGAGGGGTTGGGCCAGGAGCATCGTCAATATGGGCCGGGGGAAGAACTCATCCACCGGACGGTCGTTCACCTGGATCTTGCCCTCGCCCGGCCGCAACCACACCCGCGCCACGGAATTCTTCCGGCGTCCCGTCCCGTAGGCGCGCACCGTCGTCTCCATGCCTGCCTCGTCTCCTTGGGCTACTTCGCGGTCGCCAGAGGCACCGGCCGCTGTGACACATGGGGATGCCTGGGGCCAGCGTAGACCTTGAGTTTCCCGAAGAGGGCGTCGCCCAACTTGTTCTTGGGGAGCATCCCCCGCACCGCCTTCTCCAGAACGCGCTCCGGCTTCTGCCGGAGCAGTTTCTCCAGTGTGATGGTCTTCAGGCCCCCGGGATGTTGGGAGTGATGATAGTACTCCTTCTGGCGGAGCTTCCGGCCGGTCACCGCCACCTTTTCGGCGTTGATGACGACCACGAAGTCCCCGACATCCAAGTGGGGGGCGAAGACCGGCTTGCCTTTTCCGCGCAGGAGCATGGCCACCCGGCACGCCAGGCGCCCCAGGATCTGCCCCTGGGCGTCCAGCAGGACCCAGCCGCGATTGATCTCTCCCGCCTTGGGTTGATACGTCTTCATGAAGTCACGAGTCCTCATGCAGAGCGGTGGGGGACGAATGTGCCCTCCGGAACCGCGTAAACATATGGAGAGAGCGCCGATTTGTCAAGGGAAATGTCCCATCGGCTTTACAGACCCGAGTTCCGTACCGTAGACTCTCGCCGGTTTCCTGAATGCGCCTTACACACACAAGGCCGCCACACGGGAGGACAGGCATGGCCACGGAGCGGACGGTGCTGTATCGCAGAGAGGGCCCTATCGCGCGCATCACGCTGAACCGGCCCGAGGTCCTCAACGCCGAGGACATGGCCTTCCTGGCCGACCTGACCGAGGCGGTCCACACCCTGCGGGACGATCGGGAGGTTCGGGTGGCCATCCTGACCGGCACGGGCCGCGCCTTCTGCGCCGGGGTGGACCTCAAGGCCCTCTCCAGCGGCCGCCTGGACCCCGTCTTCTTCACGGACATCGAGTCCCTGTGGGACATCCTGGAGAACTGCGACAAGGCCGTCCTCTGCGGCATCCACGGCTATTGTCTCGGCGGTGGCCTGCAGATCGCCCTCGCCTGCGACCTGCGGATCGCCGCGGACGACGCGATCCTGGGGCTGCCCGCCGTCAAGGAGTGCCTGATCCCGGGTCTCGGGACCTACCGGCTCCCCCGCCTCATTGGGATGGGCCGTGCCCGCGAACTCCTCCTGCTCGGCGATACGGTCGGCGCGCGCCGCGCCCTGGAGATCGGCCTGGTGAACGCCGTGGTCCCCCGGGCGGAACTGGAGGCGAGGTGTTTGGCCATGGCAGACCGGTTCCTGGCGGTCCCCCACACCAGCCTGATCCACATCAAGCGGCTCTCCAATCTGGCCTTCCAGACCGACTTCACCCAGTTCATGCAGGCCTTCATCCCCGCTCAGCAGGCGTGTCTCACCTCCCCGGAGCACGAGGCCGCCATGGCCGCCTTCCGTGCCGAGCAGGCCGCCAAGGGGAAATGACGGGGGACGGGGGACGGGGGTCAGGGCGAGGGGTCAGGCCTTACATATTTGAACTTCGGCCTGCTACTGGTTGCGCTCAAACAGGATGCGGAGGCCCGTGAGGGTGAGGAGGGGGTCCACGTGATCCACCGCCGTGGACTCGGTGAGGAGGAGCTCTGCCAGGCCGCCCGTGGCGACCACTGCGGCCCGACCGCCCAATTCGGCCCGCACGCGGGCGACGATCCCCTCCACCAGGCTCAGGTACCCGTAGAACAGCCCCGCCTGCATGCTGCCCACCGTGTTCTTGCCGATGATGACCTTGGGCCGGGTGATATCCACCCGCGGGAGCTTGGCCGCGTGCTGGAAGAGCGCCTCGGACGAGATCCCGATCCCCGGACAGATCGCGCCGCCCAGGGACTCGCCCCGCACCGAGATGGCGTCGAAGGTGGTCGCCGTCCCGAAGTCCACCACGATGCAGGGCCCGCCGTAGGCCTCGAAGGCCGCCACGGCGTTCACGATCCGGTCGGCCCCGACGTCCCGGGGGGACTCGTACAGGATCGGCATGCCGGTCTTGATCCCCGGGCCCACGACCATCGGCTCCACCCCGAAGTACTGCCGGGCCATCTCCTCCAGGGGACCCTGGAGCGGCGGGACCACCGAGGAGATGATGACCGCCGACACCCCCTGGAACGCCAGCCCGGCGAAGTCGAACAGGCCCTTGATGAGCATGGCGTACTCGTCGCGCGTCCCCTCGCTCCGCGTGGACAGGCGCCAGTGGGTCAGGAGCGCCTTGCCGTCGAAGACGCCGATGACCGTGTTTGTGTTGCCGACGTCCAGCGCCAGTAACATGGCGGCTCCACATCGTGAAACGTAAAACGTGAAACGTGATTCCCTTTCCGCTTCACGTTTCACGCA
>JACQXP010000092.1 GCA_016208645.1 Candidatus Methylomirabilota bacterium
CCAGGCCCCGTCATTGCCTGACCGGCCTGTGATCGGGAGCCCCGGCCCCGAGCAGCCGGGTGGGGCGACCTCCCCGGCAGAGGGGCCCGCGCCGCCTCCGAAGAGTCCGGAGGCCGCCGGACCGGCGCGGGGAACCTCGCCTCCCCCGGCCCCCGCAATAGAGCGGCCGCCGCGGCGCTTCCAGCTTACGGCCCGCGCCGTGGAGCCCACGTGGATGGCGGTGCGCGCCGACGGCGGGCAGGAGCGCCAGGTCCTCCTGCAGAAGGGGCAGACGGCGCGATTCGCGGCCGACACCGGATTCGTCATCACGGTGGGGAACGCGGGCGGCGTGGACCTCAGCCTGAACGGGCAGCGCGTGCCATCGCTGGGGGTCTCGGGGCAGGTGGTCCGCGACCTGGCCATGCCGCCGATTCCCGGGCCAGAGCCTTCCGGTGCCACGCCTCCCGGAGCCGTCCCGGCACCGCCGGGGCGATAGGCCGGAGCCAGACACCGGAACGCGACGCATGACCGCGCGTTCAATGCGACGGCCTGACGGTCCCACCGAACTGCCCGGCCCGGACGGGGACCCGGCCCGGGCCGTCCGTCGCCTGCGCTGGGCCATCCTGCTCAACAGTCTCTTCGTCATCATCAATGGAACGGCGGCCTTCACCCTGGGGCACAGCCGGGGCGACCTGAACTTGCGCAGCGCGTCCCTGCACATGCTGGGGGACGCGCTGGTCTCCTCCGGGGCCGTGTCGAACCTTCCTGATCCTGCGAGATGACCACCGTGGCGACTCGAACCGCGCAGTGGCTCCGGCCCGCCATCCTGGTCGCTGCGATCGTGATCGTGACGATCGGCCACCTGCTGACCCCGCTGGATCGCCAGGTCCAGCACCGGGCTCATGACCATCGGCTACCTGCTGGAGATCCCCATCCTCCTCGCCGTCGGGCTGCTGGTGGGGTTGATGGTGGACCGGCAGGAGCATTTCCGCCGCGGCCTGGAGATCCAGGCCGAGACCCTGGCCCAGTCCCACCGCGAGCTGCAAGAGCAGACGCGCCTCCTCCTGGAGAAGGAGACGCAGCTCCGCCGGGCGGACCGCCTCTCGGCCCTGGGACAACTGTCCGCGGGTCTGGCGCACGAGATCCGCAATCCCCTGGGGGCCATCAAGGGGGCCGTGGAGATCCTCCAGGACGATTATCCCCCCGGCCACTCCAAGGCTGAGTTCTACGCCATCCTCCTGAAAGAGGTGGAGCGCCTGAACGACGTGCTGACCAACTTCCTCAGCTTCGCCCGCCCCGTGACGCCCCGCTTCGCGCCGGCGGATGTCCGGGAAACCCTGACCGCCCTGGAGGGGCTGATCTCGGGCCAGGCGCGGGCGCACCGGGTGCAGGTCTTCACCAGTTTCCACACGGGGCCCTCCCGGGTCATGGCGGACGAGACGCTCTTGAAGCAGGCCTTCCTGAACATCATGCTGAACGGGGTGGAGGCCATGCCCGAGGGCGGGGACCTGGCCGTCTCGACCCGGCTGCGGCCCGAGAGCACGGCGGGCGGTCGCCCGGAATGGGTGGAGGTCGTCTTCGACGATACGGGGCCGGGCATCCCGGAGGAGGACCAGGGTCGCATCTTCGATCCCTTCTTCACGACGAAGAAGGACGGCACCGGCTTGGGCCTGGCCATCACCCACCGCATCATCGAGAACCACCACGGCGCCATCCGGGTCATGAGCCAGCGCGGCAAGGGGACCACCTTCGTGGTGGCCCTCCCGCTGGAGGGAGCCATCGGGCTATGAAGCGGGTGAAGATCCTGGTCATTGATGACGACGAGAGCCTCCGGCGCGTCCTGGAGTACAACCTGGCCCAGGAGGGCTACGCGGTCCTGACGGCCAGCAGCGGCGAGCAGGGCCTCGACCTCCTGAAGAAGGAGGGCGCAGACCTGGTGGTGACCGACGTCCGGATGGCCGGGATGGACGGCTTGCAGGTGCTGGAGGAAGTCCGCAAGGCGGACCCCAACATCCAGGTGATCATCCTCACCGCTTTCGGGACCATCGAGATGGCCGTGGAGGCGATGAAGGCCGGCGCCTTCCACTACATCAGCAAGCCCTTCAACCGGGACGAGCTGAAGCTGACGATCCGGAAGGCGCTGCAGCTCAAGGATCTGGAGCGGGAAAACCTGGCGCTCCGCCAGGAGCTCCGGACGCGACTGGGCCTGGATGCCATCATCGCCGACAGCCCGCAGATGCAGCAGATCCTGGAGATGCTGGGGCGGGTGGCGCCCACCGAGACCACGGTGCTGATCCTGGGGGAGAGCGGGACGGGGAAGGAACTCATTGCCCGAGCGATCCACGGCAGCTCCCCGCGGGCGCAGGGATCCTTCGTGGCGGTCAACTGCGCCGCTATTCCAGAGAATCTCCTGGAGAGCGAGCTGTTCGGCCACGTGAAGGGGGCCTTCACCGGGGCCATCCGGGATCGGGTGGGGAAGTTCGAGGCGGCCGAGGGTGGGACGATCTTCCTGGACGAGATCGGCGAGATGCGGCCGGACCTGCAGGTGAAGATCCTGCGGGTTCTCGAAGAACGGACCCTGGAGCGCGTCGGGGACAACACGCTGATCCGCGTGGACGTCCGGGTCCTGGCGGCCACGAACAAGGACCTGACCAAGGCCATCCAGGCGGGGGAGTTCCGCGAGGACCTGTACTACCGCCTGAACGTGGTGCCCCTCTCCATCCCGCCGCTGCGCGAGCGGCGCGAGGACATCCGGCCGCTGGCCCAGCACTTCCTGCAGCGGCTGGGGGCCCCGCCACGCCTGACCATCGCGCCCGACGCCTTCAAGGCGCTGGAGACCTACGACTGGCCCGGCAACGTGCGCGAGCTGGAGAACGCCCTGGAGCGGGCCATGATCTTCCACCGGGGGGACGTGATCACCCTGGCCGACCTGCCGGAGACGATCCGCGCCCCCCGGGCCAAGGAGGCGGCCGCCCTGCCGGTGAGCCTGCCCGAGGCCGGCCTGTCCCTGGAGGAGGTGGAGAAGGAGCTGATCCTGCGCGCCCTGCAGAAGCACGACTGGAACCAGTCCCGGGCGGCACGCTACCTCGGCATCACGCGCCACACCCTCCTGTACCGGATGGAGAAGCACAGCATCACCCGGCCCGGCGGCCGGGGCGGCCCGGGCGAGGAGGAGAAGGCGGAGTGAGGCGGTCGGGGATGCGTGCCGAGACTTCGGAGCGGGGAGACGGGGGGCGACTCTGGCCAGTGTTCTCTTGACAACCGCAACGAGAGGCGTTATACAAGTTCAACATCGGTTGAACGCATATGAGATTCGGAGAACGAAAATGCCAGTCGTAAAAACCTCGGCGAAGGGGCAGGTGGTCATCCCGGCAGAGCTTCGGGAGCGGATCGGGCTCCGGCCAGGGGGGAAGGTCCTCGTGACCCTGGCCGATGCTCGGAAAGTGGTCATCGAGCCGGTTCCCGAGGATCCCATCGAGGCGGCCTGCGGCATGCTTCGGGGCGGGCCGTCCTTGACCCAGACTCTTCTCAAGGAACGGAGAGAGGATGATGCCCGCGCGGAGAAGAAGTTTGCTGGATTCCTTCGCCATGCTCGCCTTCCTCAACAAAGAGCGCGGGTTCGAAAAGGTTAAGTCCCTCCTCCGCGCCGCCGAAACCACATCCGAACCCCTCCTGATGAACGAGATCAACATCGGGGAGGTGTATTACTTCACCGCCAAAGATCGGTCCGTGGACCGGGC
>JACQXP010000109.1 GCA_016208645.1 Candidatus Methylomirabilota bacterium
GCCATGAGGATCCTCCGACGGGGGCAGCAGCACGGTCGCCGGTTCCACGGCGAGAAGGTCCAGGTCGTCCAGGCGGGCCAGCCCGTCGAGCTGGGCGCCGAGCTGAGACGCCGCGGTCGCCAGGTCGCCCGGGTCCACCGGGATCCGCGAGAGTTCCTGGCTGATCGCCTGCAACACATGGGTCGAGATGGGGGCCATGATCTCCTCCCGGAATGCGATGACGAAGCCGGACTACTCTAGCAAGGCACCGGCCGGGCTGTCCAGCCGAAAGGCCGGGTTGCGTGTCTCGCTGGCTCCCGCGATCGGGGTCGCGTGATGGCGGAACGAAAAGTTGGGGCCCGGCGCACGGCGTCGTGGCAGGTCCTCTGCCTAGCCCTCGGGTTGCTCCTGTTTGCGGGCCTGATCTACGGCGTCGGGGTCACGGCGGTCCTCGCGGCGCTGAAGCGCCTGGGCTGGCTGACGCCGCTGATCGTGATCCCCTACCTCGCCTCGTACCTCGTGGACAGCCTGGGGTGGTGGTGGATCCTGCGGCGCGACTTCGATGGGTCGGCGGGAAATCCCGGGCCGGCGCCGCGCCTGCCGCAGCTCTTCGCGATTCGCGCCGCCGGCGAGGCGGTCAACGCCATCACGCCCACCGCCTATCTGGGAGGCGAACCGCTCAAGGCCTGGCTTCTGCAACGACACGGCATCTCCCTCGTCCCCTGTCTCGCCTCGGTCCTGGTGTCCAAGACGGCGCTCATGCTCACCCAGGGCGCCTTCGTCTTCCTGGGCCTCTTGGTCGCGCTCCACCACTGGCGATCGGCCATCCCGTTGCCCGTGGCGGCCGTGATCGGCCTGCTTCTCGGCATCCTGATCTTCGGGGTCCTGATCGGCGTGCAGCGCCGTGGCCTCTTCGGCCTCCTGCTGGGCCTGTCGCGGCACTGGAGCGGCCGGGAGGCGCTGCTGGCCTCGTGGGAGGCGGACATCCGCGCGCTGGACGAGCGCCTGCGGGAGTTCTACGGCCGCCGGATCCGTGACTTCCTGATCTGCTGCGGCTTCCATTTCCTCGGGTGGGTGCTAGGCTGCTGGGAGGTGTACGTGGTCCTGTGGCTGTTGGGAAGACCGGTGGACTTTCCGAGCGCCTTCGCCATCGAGGCGCTGTCGGGCGTGGCGAAGCTGGCCGCCGTCATCGTGCCCGGCAGCCTCGGGGTCCAGGAAGGCGGCCAGGTGCTGATCTTCGTGGCCTTCGGGCTGGGGGCGCCGCTGGCCGTGACCTTCGGTCTGCTCCGGCGGGGGCGGGAACTGCTCTGGATCGGCTTTGGCCTCGGCGTGCTGGTCCATCGTCGGGCGCTGGGATGGCTCAAACGAAGAGCGGAGAGCCTGGAGCCGAGAGCCGAGACGAGGGTGGAACGGTAGAGTCGAGCGCCGAGTGCCGAGTGCTCTTGCCTGTCCCTGTCGCTGTCCCTGTCGGTTCTTTGGCTGACGGCTGGCGGGCTGAGGGCTGGAGAGAAAGAAAAAGGCCTCGAAGTGTTCACGGCATGCTGGCCGCCCCGGTGGACAAGGCCGGAGACTTCGAGGCCTGGCGATTGCTGGGATTCCGCAGACGAAACCCCGGGCGTTCGCCTCTGCGGGGAGACGCCTACGTTACAATCACCTCACCTGTCCAGTTTGATATGCCCACTGGATCACCTCCTTTCTGGTGTAGGTGGAACGTACATTCAACTTTTCCGGGACGCAAGAAAAAAATGCAGGCCGGGCGCAAAAAATCTCGCGGCAAATGGGGGGCACGCTGGCGGCCAAATCGGTGCGCCACGCCTTCGAGGTGCTGGCGGAGATCCGCGAGGCGAAGGGGATGAGGCGTGAAACGTGAAACGTGAGGCGGGAGGCGAGAGGGGCAAATCCACATCCTTCCCATGACGTAAAGACAAAGGAGGATCCTATGTCCAGACTGGTGAAGCACGAGAAGAACGCGCCGTACAAGATCGAGGAAGGGCAGGTCAAGTTCCCCATCTGGATCTGCAGCTGCGGGCTGTCGAAGAACAAGCCCTACTGCGACGGCACGCACAAGAAGACCCGGGACGAAGCGGCCGACGCGGTGTACGTGTATGACGACCAGGGGCGGGTGACGGTCGGGACCGAATACTAGGGACGACCGTTCGGGTGTTCGGGCGTTCGCCGGAGGCTGATGAACAACCGAACCCTCGAACAACCGAACCCTCGAACGCTCTTGCCGCTTTTCCCTATGACGCCTGACGCCGGAGCCGCTCCAGCGCTTCTCGCAGTGGCTGCCAGTACAGGCGATCCTTCGCTTGCTCCGCCTGTTGCTCGAGCAGCAGCTCGCGGCCCAGGTCCTCCAGCTTTCCCGAGAGGGCGTGTGTCAGCAGGGGCCGCTTGGACACCAGACGACGGCACGCCCGTTCGCGGCTCCGGGCGACTTCGACGAGCAGCTCGGGCGTACGCAGTTCCAGGAGCCAGAACCTGACCTGAGCTGGTGTTGGTTTGTCCCGGCTTTGGAAGTAGTGTGCCTCCAGCAGACGCCGAAGCATCGGCCAATCTTTGTCACGTTGGGTTTTCTTGGCCTGGACAAGGTCCGGCAGCGAGAGGAGGTGGCACGCGAGACCGTCCGGTAGGGTCAGCGTGGTACGCCGGGCCCACAGCTTGGGAAACGGATCCACGCCGCGCATCTGCGACATGACGTCGATCCGCATTCGAGAGGCTTCGGGATGCTGGCAGCGAAAGTGAACGGCATGGCCGCGGCGGAGGTAATCGAGGCGCAGCGGCGGCACAGCGATGACTTCCGCCTGGAGGTCGGCCAAGGCGTTGCGCAGCCGGGAAAGATTGCCGGCATCTGCGAGGATGGCGAGGTCGGTGTCGCGGCTAAACTCGGCTGCGCCGTACAATACGCAGGCTTGGCCACCCATCAGCAGGGCCCGGACTCGATGCGCTTGGATCGAAGAAAGGACTTTGCGTATCGGGTTCGGGATCAAGCGTGCCTCCCAGCATCAGATAGCCGTGCCAGAGTTTCTCGCTCTCCCGCCAGCGCTCCACCTGATGGAGGCGGTACCACTCCGCCCAGTCGTCACCGACCAGATCCTCCGGCTTTACCATGATAGTAAAGTGCCCCAAAGGGCAGCAACGTTCAAGTGGAAAATCCACGACCGGGCTGGGCGCCCGCATGAAGAGCGCGGCGCCAGGGGGGAGTGCCGACATCCTTCCCACGGCGGGGACCGTATCAGGGCCAGGAGGGGAAGTCAAAGGGAATTGCAGGCGCGCGGGGGGAGTGGGACGCCGACTCGGGCCAAGGCAGGTCGAGGGGACCAATCCGGAGCAATCGGGGCAGGGACTCCGTCAGGCGGCGTAGAGGACCTCGCCCTTCCGGGCGAAAGCGGCGATGAAGGAGTCGCCACGCTCCTACTCCGCCGGGGTCATGGCCACGGCCTCGATGGGGGCGAAGACTTCGTAGATGGCGTCAGCCAGGATGGCAAGCGCGCCTCCCGCCGGCCTCACGCTTCCTCCACGGGCTGCTTGCCCATCGCGGGGCGTCCGAGTGCTGCGGATGGACGGCTGGCCAGCGCGATTCCACCGACCACCAGGGCCGCGGAGACCAGCAGGCGGAACGTGATGACCTCGTCCAGGATCAGCCAGCTCAGGAACACCCCGAAGAGCGGCGTCGTCAGGAAGTAGGCGGCCAGGCCGCTGGGCTTGTAGATCTTCAGCAGCAACAGGCTCACGATGAAGTTGAACCCGGCGACGACGATCCCCTGGAAGCCCAGGGCGAGGGCCAGGCGGAAGGTCCACCGGAACGGCTCCCCGGCCTCGAACAGGGCGCTCCACACGAGGTAGCAGGGCACGCTGAAGGCCGCCTGCGCCAGGAGCAGCTTCACCGGGTCAATGCGCTGCACGGCGCGATTGAGGTACACCGTCCGCGCTCCCAAGAGGAATGCGCTGCCCGATGTGAGGAGATCCCCCAGTAGGGAGGCGGATTGAATGCTGAACTCGCGGGAGAAGAGCAGCACCACGCCCGCATAGGCGATCAACACCCCCACGGCGCGGCCCCCGGACAGGCGATCCCCCGGGACAAAGAAGTGGGCCAGGAGGACGGTGTAGATCGGGTAGGCGTTGAGCAGGACCGAGACGTGTCCCGCCGAGGTGAATTTCACCCCCAGATTCAAGAGGGCGATCTGGACGGTGAAGATCACCCCCAGGATCAGGAGCGGCCGGACCTCGTGGCGATGGATGCGCAGGGGCGTGCGGGTGCGCCAGGCCCACACCAGCACGGTCAGGCCGCCCAGGACGAACCGCATCCACGCCTGCCGGATGGGGGGGGCGTCCGCCAGCCCGATCTTGATGGCAATGGGGTTGCCCGCCCACAGGAAGGCCAGGAAGGTGACCAGCGCGGCGGCCTGGAGATCGACGTTCCTGGGCTCAGCAGTCATCCTGGTCTCCGTCACGGATGCGTGAGTCGGGCGGGCGAACGGGACGAGAAACGGGCGAGGGATGTCGCGGGGCGACCGGGGCCGTGAGCGTGGCAGGAGCGGCGGGCGCTCCGGTTCGAGCGTGGCCGCCGGAACGCTGGGGGCTCAACCCCCCTCGGGAACCCGGGAGTGTCTGCCGGGCTCGGGAGGGATGTTGAAAACGTCCCGCGGGAAGTGCTCCACGAGATAGTCCACGATGTCCTTGACGGACAGGATGCCGACGGTGCGCCGGTCGGCATCCACCAGGGGGACGTGCCGGAAGCCGCCGACGCTCATGAGCTGCATGGCAAAGGCGATGGGATCGTCCGGGCTGAGCGTTTCGGGGTCCCGGGTCATCACCCCGTCCACCGTGACCTTGGTCGGATCATATCCGGTCCCCACCAGCTTGGTGAGGATGTCCCGCTCGGTGAAGATCCCGACCAGCTTTCCCTGATCTTCGACCATGATGCAGCCGATGCGATGCTCTTTCATCACCCGGACCGCCTCGCCGATAGTCGTCCCGACCGGGATCGCCACGTGGCCCGCACGGCGATGGAGAATCTTGATCGGCTCCTTGAAGACGCGCGTGTCCAGGATCTTGTGCGGCGTCGGTTCGTCCTCGTAGCGCAGATCCTCGTCGTAGATGGTCTCTTCCGCTGCCATGCCTCACCCTCCCCGCGGTGCATCCCAGCCCAGCCCGGCAGCCCTGCGCGGCGGAATGCTGCCCGCCCTTTCGGGCCTCGCCTGGCGGTGGATCGGCGGGCGAAACTGCGTCCGTTCTGCGCAGCGCTCTGGGGCCGAGACGCAGGTGCATCATAGGCCCCTGGCCGAAGAGGCGTCAATGAAAAGTTTCGGCCCGCGTGGCTTTCCGGGGCATCGTTTCTGGGGTAGAATGCGGTAGAATAGATCCAGCGGGATCAGCGTCCTACATGCACCCCGGGGAGATCATCGCGAGGGGAGGATCTGGCGTGTGCTGGCGCTGCACATCGGGTGCGGGCGGCCCCGACAGCCGCGAGGTTGACGCCGCCATCGAGTCGGCGGCGCGGGAGCGCTTGGAGCGCTGGCGGGTCTCGCGGCGGTCCCTCCTGCGCGCCAGCCTGGGCCTGCTGGCGTGGCCGGCCGCCCAAGTCCTGCAAGCGTGCGCGACGGTCCCGGTCACGGGCCGGTCCCAGCTCCGCCTGATCTCCGAGGCGGATGAGGCCCAGATCGGCGTGCAGGCGTTCCAGCAGTTGCGCCAACAAGAGATGAAACGGGGGCGCCTCTTGACGGAGCGGGACGATCCGGCCGCCCACGCCTGGATCAAGCGCGTGACGGAGCGGGTGATCTGGGCCTCGGGCCTGGGCACCAAGTATCGCTGGGACTACATGGTGATCAACGCCCCCAAGACGGTGAATGCGGCCGCCATCGCCGGCGGGCGCATCCTCGTGTACACCGGGATCCTGCCGGTGGCGCGGGATGACGCGGGCCTGGCGGCGATCATCGGGCACGAGGTCGGGCACGTGATGGCCCACCACACGGCCGAACGCATCTCTCAGTACGAGTTGATCAACATTGCGGGCGCCGTCGCCGGGGCGGCGGGCGTGAGCGACCTGACCATGGCCGCCCTGGGGCTGGGAGCCCAGGTGGGGGTCCTTTTGCCCTACAGCCGGGCGAACGAGAGCGAAGCCGATCACATCGGTCTCCTGCTCATGGCCAAGGCCGGATACGATCCCCGGGAGTCGGTGGCGGTGTGGCAGCGGATGCGCCGGACGAGCGGAGAGTCCGGCCGGGGACCCGAGTTCCTCTCGACCCATCCGGATCCGGAGACCCGGATCGCCGACCTGCAGGCCCGGATGCCGCAAGCCTGGCAGTACTTCCAGAACAACAGCCTGCCGCTGCCGAACGTGCAGTAATAGAGGATGGCGCCTGGAAGCGCGGAAGAGGGGGATGGATGCCCGGGAAGCCTCGGGTCAGCTCTTCCGCGAGGTCTTGGCAAAGAAGGTTCCCATGAGGGGCTCGAGCTCGGCGGAGCCGCACGTGGGGCAGGTGGGTTTCTTTTCCTCGCGCTCCCGCATCGTCATCGTGATCGAGAATTCCTTCTGACACTTCGCGCACAGGAATTCGTAGGTCGGCATGATGTTCCCTCCTTCTGCCCTTCTTCAGTAAGCCGACCGACTGCGGCCACTACGGTTCCCTCCTCTAATGTAATCCCCGCGGTCAGCCATTTCCAGGGGGCCGGCTCCGGGGCCCCGGCCGTGCGAGGTGCCCGAGGCCCGCTCACGGCTGCTCTCCCAGCTCCGCCAGGACGCCGGGACACGGGGCACGACCCGCCAGGCGCTCGGCCGCGACCACCTCGCGCAGGGTTTGGATTCCGAAGGTAATCCGGGAGCGCGGGGCAAAGCGGAGCCACACCCGCTCTCCCGCCCGCAGCGCCGGAATGACGGTCATTTGGAGCGGGAACAGGGCCCCCTCGACCTCCGCGACGCGCAGACCACGGAAGATCCGCGTGAGCCGTCCCCATTGCATCTCCACGCGCCGCATGGTGATATCCTGCCCCACGATCCGGGCCCGGCGAGCGCACCAGGCGGCCAGGGCGGCCAGTGCCAGGAAGCCGAGGGCGCCGACCCCGAGAACCGCGGGGGCCAGGGGCCGCCGGCTGGCGACCCACAGGGTCAGGGCGGCCATGCTCACGGCGAGCAGGCCGGCAGTGGTGAGACCCAGCAGGAACAGCCGTCGGGTGGAGCGGAGCGAGCGAAGCTCCCCCGGCGTCAACTGCCACTCCGCGGCGCTGGCAGACTCGCTCGCAGCAGGATCGTTGGTCATGGGAACTACACCCAAAGACGTTCGGGAGTTCGGCTGTTCGAGGGTTCGGTAGTTCAGGGCCAGCCAAGACCGGATGCGCCAATACTGTCCGGATCGCTCACGCGATGGCGCCAGCCGATAGAAAATCTACCACCCGGCCGGGGCAGGGTCAAGGCGCCCGCGCTGCGCGGGGCCTGCGCAGGAGGTAGAGGAAGTACAGGCCGCCGAAGCCCAGCGGGATCTCCCGGACCAGCTCCAGGAGGGCGAGGGAGCGGCGACGGCTCCCGCGGAGAAACCACACCACGGAATCATAGAACGTCGCCCAGAGGGTGTAGGCGCGGCGGAGCCCGGTGTTGGTGGCCATGGTCACGCGGATGCCTGCGGGGGATTCTTCCTTGACTTCACCGGGTGCCCGTACAGAATCGGGCTTGACTTCACCGGGCGCCCACATAGAATCGGGCGCGCGTTTCGATCCCCACCACTCATCCAGGAGGGGCGCATGGCCTCAGATTCGCTGGCCGGATTGCTCCAGGGACGAACGGTCCTCGACCTCGGCATGGAATTGTACCACGGGATGCCGCACCACCCCATGCACTCGCCCTTCATGTACCAGATGCTGCGGACCCACGGGGACCTGACGTACGGAGAGGGGGTGACGGCGGCGGTGGACCTCTTCGGGATGAGCTGCCACACAGGGACCCACCTGGATGGATTGGGCCACTTCGCCAAGAACCTGTGCCTGCACGGGGGCGTCCCAGTGGACCAGGGGCAGAGCAAGACGGAAGGGCTCAGGGCGCACGGCATCCAGCAGGTCGCGCCGATCCTCCGCCGGGGAATCCTCCTGGACGTGGCGGCGAGCCGGGGGGTCGAGGTCCTCGAACCGAACCAGGTCATCGGCCCGGCAGATCTGGAGGCCGCAGCGAGAGCGGCCAGGGTGCAGGTGCGTTCCGGAGATATGGTCCTGGTCCGGACCGGATGGATCCGGCATTGGCCCGACCAGCGGAAATATTACAGCGTCCAGTCGGGGCAGCCCGGGCTCAACCTCGAGGCGGCCAGGTGGGCCACGGACCAGGGCGCCTTCTGCCTGGGGAGCGACAACTTCGCCGTCGAGGTCGTGCCCTCACCGGGAAACACGATGCCCGTGCACATCCACTGCCTGGTGGAGCGGGGCGTGCATCTGCTGGAGGTGGTCAACCTGGAGGAGCTGGCGCGGACCCGGACGTTCGAGTTCCTGCTGGTCATGGTCCCGCTGAAGATCCGGGGAGGCACCGCCAGCCCGGTGCGGCCGCTCGACCGTTCGGCGGTTCCGTGAACAATCGAACCGCCGAACAGCCGAACGCTGTTGCCTACGTTTCAAGTTCCACGTTCCAGTACAGGTAGTCCCGCCAGGAATTCGGGGCATTCCGCAGGCTGATGGTGATGGCCACGCCCGGCAGGCGATCCGGCCTGAGCGGCCGGCTGACCAGCCGCATTCCGACCGCCTCCGGCGTGTTCCCCCCCTTCCGGACATTGCAGGGAACGCAGCAGGTCACGATGTTCTCCCAGGTGGTCTGCCCGCCCACGGACCGCGGGATCACGTGGTCGAGGTTGAGCTCCTGGCTGCTGACACGGACCCCGCAGTACTGGCACCGGAAGTTGTCGCGCAGGTAGATGTTCTGCCGCGAGAACTTGACGGCCTGTCGCCGGGGCCGGATGAGACGGAGCAGGCGCACCACGGAGGGCAGGCGGATCACGAAGCTGACGCTCCGGATCTCCCGGTCCGTCTCCTCCACCACCTCGACCTTCCCCAGCGTGAGCAGGCAGATGGCCCGCTGCCAGGTGATGATCCGTAATGGCTCGTAGGTGGCGTTGAGCAAGAGCACCTGCGTCATTGTAGGGTTCCAGGGGTCGGGGGCCAGGGGTCAGGGAACATTCCGCCTCACGCTAGGCCGGGGTCGGTCCGCGATCGGCCAACCGGTCCAGAAATTCGCGGTACGCATCGACCGGCCCGTTCCGCGGCAGCAGGCCGTCCAGGACCGCCTGCTCCAGGCGAGCCTTCACCTCGCCCACCCGCGGGCCGGCCTCGATCCCGAAGTGGGCCATGATCGCCCGCCCGATGCCTTTCGGCAGGAGCGGACCCTGGCCGTCTCGCCGGGTGAGTTCGGCCGCGCGGGCCTCCAGCTCGGCCAGCCGCGCCAGGACGGCCTCGCGCACGCCCGGCCGGTGCGAGGTGATGTCCGCCCGGCTCAGGTCCAGCAGATCCTCCCACATCTCTCCGGCCTCGCGGGCGAGCCGGCGGATGGCTGCGTCGGTCCACGTGCCCTCGTAGAGTGCCGGCCGCTGGTGCATCAGCACGAGGCTCCGGACCCGCTGCCACAGGGCCTTGGTGAACCGGAACCGGCGGGCCACGACGTCCACCAGGACCGCCCCGGCGGACTCGTGCCCGTAGAAGTGCACGTCGCCCTCGGCGTCCACCGATCGGGTGGCGACCTTGCCGGCGTCGTGGAGCAGGGCGGCCCATCGGACGGCGAGCCGGGGCGGCGTTCGGGCGACGACGGCCAGCGTGTGCGGCCAGAGCGCCTTGTGGTGGTATTTGCCCTGGTCGGCCCGGAACTCCAGCATGGCCTGCGCCTCGGGAAGCAGGGGCGTCAAGAGCCCGGTGTCCCCCAGGAACCCGAGGGCCGACTCCACCCACGCCCCCTGCAGGAGCCGGTTCATCTCCAGCAGCCAGCGCTCGCGACTGACCGTCAGGATCTCGCCCGCCAGCTCCCGTACGGTCTCCAGCACCTCGGGCTCCGGCCGCATCCCGAGCGTGGCGATGAAGCGCGCGGCGCGCAGCGTCCGGAGCGGATCCTCCCGGAAGATCGTCCGGGGATCCCCCACCGTCCGGAGGATCCCCTCCTGGAGATCCCGCGCGCCCCCGTGGGGGTCCACGAGGCAGCGGTCCGCCGTCATGGCCATGGCGTTGATCGAGAAGTCGCGCCGGGCCAGGTCCGTCTCCAGACTCCTGCCGAAGGTCACGCGGGGCTTCCGGCTGCCGTTGACGTAGACCTCGCCCCGGTAGGTCGTCACCTGAACCTCCCGCCTGGGGCCGTGGCCATCCAGGATCGTTCCGACCGTGCCGAACCGGCTGCCCACCGTGAAGACCGGGAGGCCCGCCCCCCGCAGGATGCGGGCGCTCTCCTCCGGCAAGGCGCTGGTGGCGAAGTCCAGGTCGGGCAGCTCCTCCAGCGCCCGGCCGCGCAGGTGATCGCGCACCGCGCCGCCCACCAGGTACAACTCGTGGCCCGCCCGCTGGAACAGACCGAAGAGGCCGAACATCGGGGGATTCACCTTTTCCCGCAGAGGGGCCGGGATCCGATCCGGGGACTCCATCTCCCCGGGTTGCGCCGGCACCCTCCCACCGGAGCATTCCGCGGCCAAACAAAACGCCCCGAGACCGGGTGGCCTCAGGGCATCCAAGCGTGCAGGATACGCGAACCGGAAAATGCCTGAAGGCGCTGCCCTCGCACCCGAGCGACAGGGACCCGAACTTGACCGTGCGGCGCGAGCGGGCACCCCGCCAACCGGGGGACCTCCCTCGCCCGCCATCCTTGCACTCGCAAGACCGTACCACGGTGCGCCGCACCCGGCAAGGCGAAAAACGCATGAAACCGTGCGGCGCGGACCTGCCCGGTCCGCGCGGCCAGCCGGGTCCCGGGTCGAGGCGGAGGAGCGATTCAGGTCAACGGGATGGCCGCCCCCTGTTGAACTATGCGGTCAATGTACGCCGAGATGAGGTCGGCGGCGCCCTTCTCGACCCCGACGAACTCCATCCCCGTCCGATACACGATCTGCCGCTCCCCCCCGGCCACGGTGACCCGATGGCTGGCAAAGGCGCGGATCGCCCTGGCCAGCACCTGCACCTGGTGGCCCTCGATCGGGAATGACAGACGGTAGATCTCACCCGGTCGCACGGGCTCGGTGTGCTCGACGAGGGCGCCGGACAGGCTGATATCGACCAGGATGACCTCCCGGAGCTGGAGCTGCGCCGGGAACCGATCCCGCATGCGGACCCGCCCCGCCCGGCGGCGATTGGTCCCGGGATCGCGCTTCGGCTGGGGGAGCTTGGCCACGCGCACCTTGGTCAGGGCGCGGGTGATACTAAGGGCCAGCTCGTCGAGGTCCACCGGCTTCCGGACGAAGTCGTCCGCTCCCTCGCGCAGCGCGGTGACCGCGTGATCCATGACCGAGGAGGCCGTCACCATGATGACCGGGAGAGCGGGGCGCCGGTCCTTGATCCCGCGCAGGACCTCCAGGCCATCCATCCCGGGCATGACGATATCCAGGAGGACGAGGTCTACCGATTCCTTGTCAACCAGCGACAGGGCGGTGGTGCCGTCCTGAGCCAGCAGGGGGCGCATGTTCATGCGCTGGCGGACGAAATCTCCCAGGATCGTCAGGAAGAACCGTTCGTCGTCAACGACCAGAGCCGTTTCCATGTCCGGATCCTTCTGCGGCCCCATGCTCTCTCCTCAGGCGCCGCCATGGGGTGATCGGCCGCCCGGTTGGCAAATTGAGATCCTCTGGCACAGTTCGGGGCGTTTTGAAATAGTCTTGTCTGCTGCCATCGGGAAAGCCCTGGCGCCAGCCCGGCACCGGCGCGGAAGATCCTGATATCCGCCTCGCATAGGCACGGGGGGAGCGCCTCCGATCCTTCGTCTCCGGCCGGGGGCTGGCCGCCACCGGGTTGCCGTTGGCGAGGATGCGGACCACACGCTAGCAGGCGGTTTCTGGGCCGTCAAGGAAAGGATGTGCCCCCGCGACTTCGGGGAAACCGGGAAGCGGGGTGGGGACTAGCCTGGCAGGCGCCAGGTCTGGCCGATGGTGTGCAGGGCGATCCGGCGGGCGGAGCCGTTTCCGGCCGAGGCGAGACGCTCGTACGGCTCGAAGGGCCGCTCGTGGGACATGCGGAAGGTGCGCCAGTGCATGGGAACCAGGTAGCGGGCGCGCATCTCGCGCCAGAGGTCCCAGGCCTGCTCCGGGCTGGCGTGATTGGCGATGTAGGGATTGTAGCCCCCGATGGGCAGCATGGCCACGTCCAGCGCGCGGCCGTGCATTGCGGCGGGAAGCCGCTCGGTGTAGGCGGTGTCGCCGCCGAAGAGGATGCTGCGCTTGTGCTTGGTGAGGAGGAGGCCGTTGTATCCCCGGTCCCGGTCCCAGGGATACCGCCGGCCCCAGTGCTTCGCCGGGACGGCCTCGATGCGGACGCCGGCCACCTCCGCGGTCTGCCCCCAGTCCAACTCCTGTGTCCGGGTAAATCCGAGGCCGTCCAGGAACTCGGTGGTGTCGCACGCCAGGATGACCGGGATCCCCCGGGGCAGCTTGCGGAGGGAGGGGATGTCGTAGTGGTCCATGTGGGCGTGGGAGAGCAGGATGAGGTCGAGGGGCGGGAGTGCCGGGATCGTCAGCGCCGGCGGCACGAACCGCCGGAGGCCGACCGTCGAGAGCCCCAGCAGGCTGATGCCGATCTTCTCGCTGAAGACCGGGTCGGTCAGGATCGTGGTGCCCTCCAGGTGGATGAGGAAGGTGGAGTGGCCGATCCAGGCGACGGTGATGCCCCCGTCGGACCATGTGCGGGGATCGGGCCGGACCGGCGATACGAAGCGTTCGTTGTCCTTGGCCTCTTGGTCGCCTGCATCCGGCTCGCGTGTGACGGTCTCCCACCAGATGCGGAGGGAGCGGAGGGTTCGCGCGACCCTGCCCGGCTCCTGCGCCCAGGCCGTGCGCGACAGGCCCGCCATCATCGCCGCCATGGCGGCCAGAGACAAGAGGCGCCGCCGGGTCTGGTCGGGACGGTGGGATGGGGGTTGAATGCTGAAAAGGTCACGCATGGGATAGCGCTCGACGCCCGGCCGTCAGCCACGGGACCCAGCGGGATAGTTTACGCTGGGGAGTCTTTCCGAATACCGACTTGGTTCCCACCCTCTACGCGCATTGGCGTGTGGTTGGAAAGCTGACGGCTGATGGCGTCTTTATTGAAAAAGTATGCCGGACGAAAGAGCGCGGCGCAACCGCAAAGAAGTCAGATGGGCTCAGCCTCCAGGGCGACCGCGGCGGCGCCCAGGATGCCGACGTCCCGGCCCAGGGCGGCGGGAAGGATGGGGACCGATTCCACCGCGACCAGCGTGACGCGACGGCGGACCTCGCGACGCAACGGCTCGAAGAGCGGGTCCCCCGCCCTCGCCACGCCACCCCCGATCACGACGCGTTCGGGGGCCAGGATGGTGATGACGGCCGCGACGCCCAGCCCGAGATAGCCAACCGTCTCGTTCCACACCAGGGCGGCGACCGCATCCCCCTCCTGTGCGAGGCGGACCACGTCGGCCGCCGTGATGTCCCGGATCTCGCGCAGCCGGCTCGGCCGTCCCGTCCCCAGGGCCTCGCGGGCCCGGCGCGCGATGGAGGGACCCGAAGCCAGCGCCTCCAGACACCCCCGGTTCCCGCAGCCGCAGACCGGACCGTCAGGAACCAGCGTCATGTGGCCCACTTCCCCCGCGCCGTCCTGCAGGCCGTGCCAGATCTTCCCGTCCAGGATGATCCCGCCGCCGATCCCCGTGCTCACCGTCAGGTACACCAGGCTGCGGGCACCCCTCCCCGCCCCGTACCGGAATTCGCCCAGGGCGGCGGCGTTGGCGTCGTTCTCCAGGACGGCTGGACGGCCCAGCGCCTTCTCAAGGTACTCCACCAGGGAGACACGCACCCAGCCCGGCAGGTTGGGCGGATTGAGGACCAGGCCCGCGTGGCGATCCACCGGGCCGGCGCAGCCGATCCCGATCCGGTGAATCGTGTCCGCCGCGACCCCGGGCGTGGCCAGCAAGGCCTTGGCGAGGCGGACGATGCGCTCCAGAACGCGCCCTGGCCCTTCGGTCGCCAGCGTCGGAACCTCGTCCCGCGCCAGGATGTCCCCGCCGGCGTCCACGATCCCCGCGGCCAGCTTGGTGCCACCGATGTCTATGGCAAGGACCATCATGGCCACCTCTGGACAGAGCCCACACAGGATACGCTCGGCGCGTGGTCCGGGCAAGCGGTGTCTGCGGGGGTCGGGCGCTCTTTCGCGATGCGACGTCCGCCCGGAGTACGATCAGTCCCTTTGCGGACTCCGGAAAGATCCAGAACCGGGTGGCGGGTCACCAGCGGAAGACCGGGTTCAGCCCTGAGTGCCGGGAGAGGGCGTCCTTCGTCGCCCCCGGCTCGAGGGCCTCCGCGGGGGTTGCGGGGAGACTTTCCGACCGGGCGGGGCGAGCGGTCCGGCTCCACCGGCGATCTCCATCCAGGCGCGCAGGATCTCGGCGACGCTCCAGGCCTGGGCGATGCAGCCGCGCGGCGTGAAGGGTGATTCCCCGTCGAAGATCTCGGCGATGGTGCCCACCCCGTAGTCGGCCAGGTGGTGCGCCATGGGTTCGAGGAAGGCCAGGGCCGCTGCAGGATCTCCCTGGACGCGCAAGTGCGCCAGGGCGAAGGGCCCCAGGAGCCATGCCCACGCGGGCCCCTGATGGTAGACCGTGTCGCGCTCGCGGGGGCCGCCGATGTAGCGGCCCTGGTAGCGGAGATAGCCGGGCGCCAGGCTCCGCAGGCCGAAGGAAGTCAGCAGGTGCCGGGCGCAGGCCTCCACCACCTTCTGCCGCTGTCTCGGGGTCAGGGGGCTGTCAGGGAGCGACACGGCGAAAATCTGATTCGGGCGGAGCGCATCGTCGTCTCCGTCGGGGCCATCCAGGACGTCGGAGCAATACCCTGTGCGCTCGTTCCAGAAGCGCGCGAACCCGGTGTGGGCCTGGGCTGCCAGGGCCTCCCACTCGCCGGCCGGGCGATGCAGGCGTCGGGCAAAGGACCCCATGGCGCAGAGGGCGTTGTACCAGAGGGCGTTGATCTCCACCGCCTTCCCCGTGCGGGGAGTGACCACCCAATCGTCGACCTTGGCATCCATCCAGGTGAGCTGCACACCCGGCTCGCCCGAACGAAGCAGGCCGTCGGCCGGATCCACCGCGATGCCGTAGCGGGTGCCCGTGCGATGCCAGCGCACGATCTCCTCCAGCACCGGGAAGAGCTGCGTGAGGAGCGCATCGTCGCCCGTGGCCTGGTGGTAGGCCCGGATCGCCTCGACGTACCAGAGGGCCGCGTCCACGGTATTGTACTCCGGCACCTCGCCCGCGTCGGGAAACCGGTTGGGGAGCATCCCGCGATCCACGAAGCGCGCGAAGGTCGTGAGAATTCGCTTGGCCACCTCGGGCCGCCCGGTGGCGAGGAGGAGGCCGGGCAGGCTGATCATCGTGTCGCGTCCCCAGTCCCCGAACCAGTGGTACCCCGCGATCACCGACATGCCGTCCGGGTCATCCAGGAGCGGGCGCTGCACCACGAACTGATCCGCGGCCAGCACGAGCTGCCTGACCCACGCGGGTGCCCGCCGGGCAATCCGATGGGCACGCCGCCAGCCAGACAGGAGCGCCTCCTCGTACCGCTGCCGCCGTTGCCAGGCGGCCTCGCCGTCCAGCGACGGCGCCGCCTCGGCAGAAAGCACAAGGGTCAGCGCGGTCCCGGGCGACAGCGTCGCCCGGAAGGTTCCCACGTGCAGGTGGTCCTCGCGAAAGTCGAGCCCGCGGTCCCGCTCGGCCGCCAGGTCGAAACCGTAGTACCAGTCATGCGCCGGCGCAACCTCGGCGCCCTCCGCCAGCAGGAGGAATGGCCTGGCGCCCTCGTAGGCCACCACGCGGAGCCCCTGCGGAACCGGCTCTCCCCGCATCTGCCAGCCATCGCCCCGGGTGGTCGCGTGATAATCGCGGTAGTTGACCAGCGCCTTCAGCTCCAACGTCGCCGGTCCCCCGGCCCGGAGGAGCCGGTACTGGACGTAGGTGGTGTTCGCCCCCGGCTCCATCCAGATGCGCTTCTCCAGGAGCAGGTCCGCGCAGGCGAGCGTCCACACGGGGGCCGTCCCTGCCAGCCGGAACCGCTCGATCTCGCGGAAGCCGTGGGGATCCACCGTGCCGTCCGCCCACCGATTGGTGCAGAGGGGACGCCGCAGGCCATCGTACTCGACGATGTCGTCCAGCTTGGCCACGAGGAGGGTGAGGCCCAGCGGCGGCTGGAGCGCCGCCACCAGCAGGCCATGGTAGCGCCGGGTGAGGAGGCCCGCCACCGTCCCCGAGGCGAAGCCGCCGATGCCGTTGGTGCAGAGCCACTCCCGCGATTCCGCGATCGCGAGCTTGCCACAGAGTTCCCGACCCCAGTCTAGAATCATTTCGCCCTCATTCATCCATCTGGCTGAAGAAGCCCTCGGCGAGTGTCGGGTGAATGTAGATAGCCCCTTTCAAGATGGTGTAAGGCGCCCCAGTAAGTATAAAGGAGCTCAAGGCCTGAATCAACTCGCCCCCCTCGGTGGCCAGGATGGCCGCGCCAAGGATGCGGTTTTCGATGGTGAGGCTCTTGCCCTCGACGAGGTTCCCGTACACGATCTGGTAGTCGTCGTAGGAGATGTGCGTGAAGGCGGGGCCGCCCTTGACATTCCCCAGGGCCCAGATCCCGGGCACGTTCGTCTCCAGACGGCTGTTCACCTTGACGAAGCCACGCTTGTCGGTTTCCAGCCCCGCCTTGTCCAGGCCCATGTCATCGGTGTTGGGCCGGCGCCCGGTGGCGACGAGCAGATGAGAACCTGCCAGGGTCTGCGAGCGGTCACTAGCCTCTAAGCTGAGGGCGATCTGGCCGTTCTCCAGCCCTTGGATGCGGGGGATTTCTGGGCGGGTACCCGTGTTAATGAAAATCCGCTGGCTTTCCAAGATGTGCTCCCCGACGGCGACCTGGTGGGGACCCAGGAACCGGGCATGGCCGCGATACAGGTGCAGATGTTCGCGGCTGTCCACCTTGTGTTCATGCCCGCTGCGGAAGCGGCGGACGATCGCGTCTTTGCGGGCGACGATCTTGGGCAAGTCCACGCGAACCTCGCCGGTGAAGCTGCCATCAGGGACCCGTCATCCCCCGTCACCCCGGGAGGCGCAAGAGCCGTGCCGCCGCACGATCCACCAGCCAGAGCAGGCTCCCGAGCGTGGGGCGGATGAGCTGGGCCGGAAAACGCTCGGGCTGATACTCGCCCTCCAGCACCGCTTGTAGCGTCTCTGCCTT
>JACQXP010000093.1 GCA_016208645.1 Candidatus Methylomirabilota bacterium
CATGACTCCGCCGGGGGCGAGCCTGGCCCGGGCGGTCTCGAACAGCTCGCGGGTGTACAGGTTGGCCACGCCGGCGAACCAGGGGTTGGAGGGCTCGGAGATGATGACGTCGTAGCGCTCCCTGGTCGTCTCGAGGAAGGTCCGGGCGTCCTCGATGATGAGCTTGAAGCGACCATCCGATGCGACGTCGCCGTTCTGCTCCGTGAAGAGCCGACTGGCGTTGACCACGGCCGGCGAGATCTCCACGCAGGTCAGACGCTCCAGCGGATGCCGCAGCGCCGAGTAGGCCGTGATCCCGGACCCCATCCCGACCAGCATCACCTTCCTGGGCGCGGCATGGAACAGCAGCGGGAAGTGCCCCACCAGCTTCTGGGTGTTGAGATCGCCGGCCGTGGACGCGTCGACCTTGCCGTTGACCCGCAGGGCCCTGGTCCCGGTCTCCAGCGTCTGGTCCACGCTCACCGTGCCCGTGCCGTCCTCCTCGAAGAACAGGAGGACTCGCCCCTTCTTCAGGTTGTCCATCAGCGACTGGCCGCCCATGTCCGGCACGGTCCGGAGGCGGAAGATCTGGTAGGTGAGGGCCAGAGCGTCCAGCGGCGGGTACAGGGCGAAGTAGAGAACGACGAGGCCTGCCGTGACCGCACTCGACGCTGCCTTGGCCCACCGCGCGAACCGGGGGTCGAGAACCAGCAGGGCCGCCCCGGCGAGGATGTCGAGCAGCGTGCCGATCTCCATGCTCGACTTGAACCCGAACCGCGGGATGAACAGCAGACCCGTGACCACCGTGCCCAGGATGTTGCCGATCGTGTTGGCCGTGTAGAGGCGTCCCACGGCCTCGCCGGCGCCGCGGGCCCGCCGCGTCAGGAACTCCGCCGCCACCGGGAGCACGGCGCCCAGGAAGAAGGTCGGCAGGAGCATGACGGCGAAGCAGAGGCCGAAACAGATCGCCTGGAACGTCCCGAATTCGACCTGGATGCGAAGCTGCCCAGGGTGATCCCGGCGATGAACGAGCAGACCATCAGGGAGAAGGCGTAGATGGACGAGCCGAAGATGAGCGGCAGGAGCTTCATCAGAGCTATCTCGAACAGCATCGCCGTGAACCCGGAGACGAAGACCGCCAGGTGGACCAGCCCGGCGCCGACCTCGGGGAAGCCGGCCTCGGCCTCCGGGCAGCTCGGCTCCGGCGTCACCGGGCACGCCGGTGCGGCGACCGGGCCGTCAGGTCCGCCGGCGGTGTCTTCGGGGGGCCGCGCCGGCACCGCGACGATCCGATCGACGAGGAGCGACAGCACCCCCACCAGCGAGTTCAGGACCTGGGCCACGAACGCCGAGTTGGACAGGCCGATCCGGGCGATGAGCCAGAAGCCGGTGACGAGCCCACCGACCACGGCCCCGCCGGAGTTCGCCGCGTAGAACAGCCCCATGGTCCTGCCGCCTCCCCCGGCCCGGGCGACGTAGTGGGCGCACAGCACCGGAAGCGTGGCTCCCATCAGGGCGGTCGG
>JACQXP010000094.1 GCA_016208645.1 Candidatus Methylomirabilota bacterium
CACCTGCGACTTCATGGACGAGCCGGACCTCCAGCTCTTCAAGTACCTGTCCAGCGACAAGAGCCCGGCAAACTACGCCCGGTACAAGGACCCCGTCCTGGACGACCTCTACCTGAAACAGGCGCGGGTCACCGATCCCGCGGAACGGAAGAGGCTCGTCTGGGCCTTCGAGCGGCGGGTCCTGGACGAGATGGCCTACCAGTGGCCCACCCTGTGGTGGCAGCGGATCATCCCGCATTGGGCGAAGCTCAAGGGCTGGAAGATCACCCCCAGCCACTACCTGAACCAGGACCTGCGGGACGTCTGGCTGGCCAAGGAGTGAGGCGGCAACCCGGCGAGGCGGAGACAGGGACATCCGGGAGGGCGGCCCGCGGCGGACATCCGGCGCGATCCGGATAGCCAGCAGCGGGCCGTTGTTTTTTCCCGGGGCGGCCGGCGCGGGCCCTGGCACGCGCCTGACCCAGCGGATCCCGCATGCGCACGTTCATCCTGATGCGTTTCCTGGTGATGATTCCCACCCTGCTGGGGGTGGCGGTCCTGGTCTTCCTCCTCCTGCGGGTGGTGCCCGGGGACATCGTGCAACTCAAGTACGCGGGCGAGGGGGCCTTCGTCCCCAAGGAGACCCTCGATCTGGAGCGAGCGCGTCTGGGCCTCGACAAGCCATTGTGGCGGCAGTTCGTCGAGTGGATGTGGGGCGTGATCCGGTTCGACTTCGGCCTCTCCATGTGGACGGGGCGTCCCATCCGGTACGAGATCGCCATCCGCCTCCAGCTCAGCGTCCAGCTCGCCATCATGGCCACGGTCATCGCCAGCCTGCTGGCCATTCCCCTGGGGACCCTGGCGGCCGTGAAACAGGACTCGTGGGTGGACCACCTCGTCCGGGTCTTCAGCATCGCCGGCCTGGCCACGCCCTCCTTCTGGCTGGGCATCCTGATGATCCTGGCGTTGCTCATCCTGTTTCGCTGGCTCCCGCCCATGACCTTCACCCCCGCCTGGGTGGACCCCTGGGCCAATCTCTCCCAGCTCATCTGGCCGGCGCTGGCCGTGGGCTACCGGTACTCCGCCATGGCCACCCGGATGACCCGGTCGGCGGTGCTGGAGGTCCTGCGGGAGGATTACATCCGGACGGCCCGGGCCAAGGGCCTCTGGGAGCCGTGGGTGATCGCCCGCCACGCCCTGCGCAACGCCCTGCTCCCGATCACCACCGTGATCGGGTTGGAGTTCGCGTTCCTCATCGGCGGCCTGGTGGTGACGGAGCAGGTGTTCAATCTCAACGGGATCGGGATGTTGTTCGTCGAGGCGATCGCGCGGCGGGATTACACCATGACCCAGGCCCTGGTCCTGCTGGTGGGGTCCACCTTCATCGTGGTGAACTTCCTGCTGGATCTGCTCTACGCGATGCTGGATCCGCGGATTCGGCTCCAGTAGGAGACGAGGACGACGATGGACGAGCGGGTTATCCGGCTGCCTGAGGTTGCGGGGAGACCGCTCCCGGTCGCCCGAATGCCCGCAGGAGTGGCGGCGTTCCTCCAGTTCACACGAAAGAAGCCCCTGGGGGCGATCGGGGGGTTCATCATCCTTGCCATGGCCCTGGGGGCGCTGGCCGCCGGGGTGGTGGCCCCCTACGACCCGCTGGAGACCGACTTCGGCGCCATGCTGGGGCCGCCGACTCGGGGCCACTGGCTGGGCACCGACGCCTTCGGCCGGGATGTGATGAGCCGGATCATCCACGGCGCCCGGACGGCTCTCCTGGTGGGCTTCGCCTCCTCGTTCCTGGGGGCGACCCTGGGGGCGATCCTCGGCGTCGCCTCGGCATACCTCGGCGGGCGGGTGGATCTCTACACCCAGCGCTGCATGGATATCCTGATCTCGTTCCCCGTCATCATCCTGGCCCTCTCGGTCGTCGCCATGCTGGGAAGCGGGACGTTCAACCTCGTCCTGGCCATCACGATCCCGTTCATCCCCCGGGTCTCACAGGTGGTCCGGGCCAGCGCGCTGGCCATCCGGGAGATGCCGTACATCGAGGCGGCGCGCGCCCTGGGAACGGGACCGACTCGGATCATCCTGCGCCACATGTGCCCCAACGTCATGGCCTCCTACCTGGTGATGCTGACCGCCTTCCTCGGGCAGGCGATCCTGCTGGAGGCCTCCCTCAGCTTCCTGGGCCTGGGCACGGCGGAGCCGGTGCCGTCGTGGGGCCTCATGCTCCGGGGCGCGGC
>JACQXP010000148.1 GCA_016208645.1 Candidatus Methylomirabilota bacterium
CACAAGCAGGACCTCGGCCTGAACCCGGAGCAGGAGCGGAAGCTGCGTGACCTCCGGACGGAGTTTGCGAAGGAGTCCATCCGGCGCACCGCAGAGATCCAGGTGGCGGAGATCGAGCTGGACTCGCTGCTGGAACAAGACAAGTGGGGCCTGGCGAAGATCGAGCCGAAGGCGAAGCAGATCGCCACTCTCCAAGGAGACCTGCGCCTGGCGCGGATCAAGACACTCGAGGCAGGCCGCGCGGTCCTCACGGCGGAGCAGCTCGAGAAGCTGAAGCAGGTCGGCCACCGGATGCGGGCCATGGGGGGCCCCGGCCAGCCCATGGGGCCCGGCGGTCCCATGGGCCCAGGAATGATGATGGGCCCGGGCATGATGGGGCCAGGGGGACCCGTGGGGCCGGGAATGACGCCGGGTCCCGGCGGCCCGCCCGCGCCGCGGCAGTAGGCGCCGCGGTGATACCCATGGGAGGTGCACTCTTGCCAGAGGGCAGGGAGGCAGGGCCATGCGGCTGATTTTCGGGATCATCCTGGTGATGACGGGGGTCTTTGGTTCGATGGTGCTCTCGCGGCTGCTGGTCTCCGCCAGAGGCGGGCGGGAGGCAGGCGTCGAGGGGGGCCTCAAGGCGCTGCGGATCGTGGCCATGGTGGTGGTCCCGATCGGGGCGCTGATGATCATCTCCTCAGGGGTGCGGATGATCGGCGCCGGCCAGGTGGGCGTGGCGCTGCTCTTCGGCAAGGTCCAGCAGGTGGCCCTGCATGAGGGCATCAACCTGGTGAATCCGCTCTACGACGTGGTGGAGATGAACACGCGGGTCCAGAAGCATCAGGCCCGCTACGATGCGGCCAGCAAGGACCTCCAGGCGGTGCACGTCGAGATGGTCCTCAACTACCGTCTCCTGCCGGACAAGGCCACCGAGGTGTACCAGCGGATCGGCCCCAACTACGCCAGCATCATCATTGACCCGGCGGCCCAGGAGGTCCTGAAGGCCAACACGGCCCTGCACATTGCGACGGAGATCCTGCACCAGCGGCCCAAGATCAAGGCCGACGTCCAGCGCGAACTCACCACCTGGCTGGCCAAGTACGGGATCGAGATGAAGGAGGCGTCGCTGGCCAACATCCGCTTCGACCCCGCCTACGAGAAGGCCATCGAGGCCAAGCAGATCGAAGAGCAGAAGGCGGAGCAGAAGCGGTACGAGCTGATCCAGGCCCAGCGCCAGGCCGAGATCGCCGCGGCCCAGGCCAAGGGCCAGGGCGACGCCGCGCGCGAGAAGGCCAAGGGCGACGCGGAGGCGATCCGGATCCGCGGCTCGGCCGAGGCGGAGTACAACCAGAAGGTGGCCGCGTCCCTGACGCAGACCCTGATCCAGCAGCGCTACCTGGA
>JACQXP010000149.1 GCA_016208645.1 Candidatus Methylomirabilota bacterium
CCGCGCGATGAAGCCGGACTTCCCCATCGGTGACGCCTTCCTCCGGGACCTGACCCTGAGGATGGGCAAGTGCAACGCCAAGAACTACATCGCGCCCCTCATGCCGCTGATCCACCAGGGGAAAGTGGATCCCACGGTGATCATCACGCACACGCTCCCCCTGGATGACGCCGTGCGGGGATACCAGATTTTCGACCAGAAGGAGGAGCGGGCGGTCAAGGTGATCCTCAAGCCCTAAAGACAATTTCGAATTTCGAATGTCGAATTTCGAATTTGAGAACGGCAAATCCGAAATCCGAAATCCGACATCCGAAATCAAGCGGGTGGGGTTGCATGAAAATCGCGGTCATGGGCAGCGGGGGGATCGGGGGCTATTTCGGCGGCCTGCTCGCCAAGGCGGGGGAGGACGTGACGTTCATCGCCCGGGGCGCGCACCTGGAGGCGATTCAGAAGAACGGCCTGCAGGTGAAGAGCGTCGCCGGGGATTTCCACGTCCGGCCGCAGGCGACCCGCGATCCCGCCACGGTCGGTCCGGTGGACCTGGTCCTCTTCTGCGTCAAGGCCTACGACACGGAGGCGGCGGGGTCCCAGGTCCGCCCCATGCTCGGCCCCCAGACGGTTGTGCTGTGCCTCCTGAACGGCGTGGACAACGCGGAGAAGCTGGCCGCCATCCTGGGGGAGGGGCACGTGATGGCCGGCGTGGTCCACATCCTCTCCACCATCAGCGCCCCGGGGGTCATCAGCCAGACCGCCGGTCCCCGGACGATCAAGCTCGGGGAAAAGGATGGCCGCGTCACCCCGCGGGCCGAGCGCACCCTCGGGGTCCTCAAGGGCGCCGGCATCCAGGCCGACCTCTCGACCCAGATCCAGGTTGACCTGTGGGAGAAGTTCCTCTTCATCTGCGCCCAGGGCGGCGTCACGGCGCTGGGCCGGCTCAGCATCGGGGAGATCCTGGCGTGCAGGGAGACGGCCGCGTTCTACCGCGGCGTGATGGAGGAGGTCGCGGCGGTGGCCCGGGCCAGGGGGGTCGCCTTGCCCGGGGACGCGGTGGATCGGGCGCTGGCCTTTGCGCGGGGACTCCAGCCGGGGATGCGCTCCTCGCTGGCGCACGACCTGAGCCAGGGCAATCGCCTGGAGGTGGAAACGCTGGCCGGCAGCGTGGTGCGGTACGGCCGCGAGGTGGGGGTGCCGACCCCGTTCAACTTCGCCATCTATGCCTGCCTGAAGCCCCACCACGAGAAGGCCATGGCGACCCGTTCCGCTTGACCGGATGGCGGCACACTAGGACCCGGTCGGCAGCCGGCGATCGGGTGTGAGGAACCAGCATGCGATGGATGGAACTGATCGACGACCACCGGGTGTTCCTGGTCCGGGTGATTCCGGACATCTGGGCAGAGATCCAGCAGGGCTCCCTGAAATCGGTGGACCTGCTCCGCCCAGGCCTGACCGAGCGGCGACCTGTGTTTCATGAGAGCGATGTCCTGCTCCTGTACCGTCCGCAACAGCCGGTGCAAGGCGCGCCGCCGGCCGAGCTGTCCCACGTCGTGGCGGTGCGGGCGGAGTTCTCCAATGACACCGGATACGGCCTGGGGCCCATGTTCCGGGTGAAACCCTCGCTGGGACGGGAGCGCCTGCTCTTTGCCTCTCAGCAGGGGACCCTCCCCGAGCTGTTCCGGCGGCCCGACGATCGGACCTTCACCTTGCTGCTGCTGACGAGCCAACAGCGCGAACAATTCCTGGAGTATGTGTTGAATGCCGGGATCGCCCTGGAGGTCGAGGAGGGGACGGGCCGCTCCCCGGTCGTGACCCCGGCGGGGGAGGCCCCGGGAATCGTCGAGTTCGAGTGGTAGCCGCGAACCGAAGATCTGCGTGGGGCGGACGACTGAGGTGCGAGCGTGCTGACGGACTTTACCCGCTTCGTGATCGTGCCGAACCAGGACGCGCGCCCCAGTCGGGCGTACGGCGCGATCATCACGTGCACGGAGTGCGATTGGTCCTCGGAGACCGAACTGTCTGTCAACGAGGTCCAGCGCCTCCTCTGCGGCGCGTGCGGGAACGTGGAGAAGGCCTACCTGGGCATCCCCGACGAGTTCGTCGGGGTCCCCTGCCCCGAGTGCTGTCGGGCGGTCACCAAGCTAGAACGACAGACGGATGTCCTCGGGCGGATCGAGGTCCTGCGGTTGTATTGTCCCGATTGCGGCTGGGAACTGTGACAGGCTGCTGAAAAAGGCCCATCTGCTGACTCGGAGTTGGTGGGGATGGCTGTCGAGCGGCGGGCGTTCCTGAAAGGTGTGGCCGGGCTCCCGGTGGCCGCCATGCTGCTCCGTGGCGGGCGCGCCCTGGGGGTACCCGGGGCGGCCCAGCCCGCCCAGCTTGACCCCCGGGAGGGGCACCTCCGGAACTTGCGCCAGTTGACCTTCGGGGGGCAGAACGCCGAGGCGTATTTCTCCCCGGACGGGAGGCGGCTGATCTTCCAGTCCACGCGCGACGGCCGGCCGTGCGACCAGATCTACACCATGGATCTGGAGGGGAACGGCGTCCGGATGGTGAGCACCGGCAGGGGGGTCACGACCTGCTCCTTCTTCTTCCCGGACGGGCGCAGGTTCATCTTCTCCTCGACGCACCTGGCCGGCCCGGACTGCCCGCCCCGCCCGGACATGCGCCGGGGGTACGCCTGGGGGCTCCACCCCACGTACCACATCTTCGCGGCCGATCCGGATCGGGGCACCCTGGTCCAGCTCACCCATGAGGGGGAATACAACGCGGAAGGGGCGCTGTCGCCCGACGGGACGAAGATCGTCTTCACGTCCCACCGCGACGGCGATCTGGACCTGTACCTCATGAACAGCGACGGCGGGCACGTGCGCCGCCTCACGGACGAGTACGGCTATGACGGCGGGCCGTTCTTCTCCTGGAACGGCCGGTCCATCGTCTACCGGGCGTTCCACCCCCGGACCGAGGCCGAGCGGCGCGACTACGCGGCGAACCTCGCCCAGCACGTTTTCCGCCCCACCTGGCTGGAGCTCTTCGTCATGAACGCCGACGGCACGGGCAAGCGGCAGGTGACCGACCTGCGCGCGGCCAGCTTCGCCCCGTTCATGCACCCCAACGATCGGCAGATCATCTTTGCGTCGAACCTGCATGATCAGACCGGTCGAAGCTTCGCCCTGTACCTGGTGAAGATGGACGGGACGGGCCTGGAGCGGGTGACCTACGAGGGGAGTTTTTCGAGTTTCCCCATGTTCTCGCCCGACGGCCGCCAGCTCGTCTTCGTGTCGTCGCGCGGGTCGCTGCGCGAGAAGGATCCC
>JACQXP010000150.1 GCA_016208645.1 Candidatus Methylomirabilota bacterium
CCGGGGACCGGGGTAATCGCTGACGCGACCTGGATGGCGGAGTCGAAGTCCACGTCGCCCACCAGTTTCCCCTCCACCCGGTTGATGCCGACGTCGATCACCACCGCGCCTGGCTTCAGCATGGCCCCCGTGATCAAGCGGGGCCGGCCCACCGCGGCCACCAGGATGTCGGCCCGGCGCGTCTCGGCGGGGAGATCGGCCGTGCGCGAGTGGCAGATGGTCACCGTCGCATGGCGATGAAGCAGCAGGAACGCGACTGGCTTCCCCACGATCTCGCTCCGACCCACCACCACCGCGTGCTTCCCTTTGATCTTCACGCCCTCTCGGTCCAGCAGCTCGAGAATTCCTGCCGGCGTGCAGGGAACGAACTGGGGCTGGTTTTCCACCAGGCGGCCGACGTTGGCGAAGGTGAACCCGTCCACGTCCTTCCGGGGATCCACGGTCTCCAGGACGGCTCGCTCGTCGAGGTGCCTGGGCAGCGGCAGTTGCACCAGGATCCCGTGAATCTCGGGGTCGCCGTTCAGCTCCTGGATGAGCGCCCGCAGGTCCGCTTGTGTGATGTCTCCTGGAGGGGTGAGCTGGCGGGAGGCGATTCCGACCTCGTGGCAGGCCTTCGTCTTGGTCCGGACATAGGTGGCGGAGGCAGGATCGTCGCCGACCAGGACGGCGGCAAGACCGGGGACCCTCGGCGTGGCCTCCTGGAGCCGAAGAACCTGCTGCCGGATCTCCTCGCGGATGCCGGCGGCGATCTTGTTCCCGTCAATGATCCGCGCGCTCACGGCAAGCTCCCCGATGGGCGACAGGGACAGCGACAGGGATCCGGAACACACCACGTCACGAGGCTGCGGGCTAGTCGTCGCAGATCTGCAGGCGCGTGATGCTCCGCGCGCGGCCGTCGTCCGCGATGTCCACCACCACGGCGCAGAGTTGGGTCGGACCGTCGCCGATGGTGAACTTCCGGGGCATCTGGGTGATGAACCGCTGGATGGCATCCTCCGGCCTGATCCCGATGACCGAGTCCCGCGGGCCGGTCATGCCCACGTCCGTGACGTAGGCGGTCCGGCCCGGCAGGATGCGCTCGTCCGCGGTCTGGACGTGGGTGTGGGTCCCGATCACCGCCGACACGCGCCCATCCAGGTACCACCCGAACGCCTGCTTCTCTGCCGTCGCCTCGGCGTGGAAGTCCACCAGGATGGTATCGGTGACCTGGCGGAGCTGCGCCACCTCCCGATCCGCCGTCTTGAAGGGGCAATCAATCGCCGGGAGGAATGCCCGGCCCTGGATGTTCACCACGCCCACCATCCGGCCGTTCTTCGCCAGGATGTGGACGCCGGTGCCGGGCGCCTCCTCCGGGTAGTTGGCCGGCCGCAGCACCCGCGCCTCCTTGGCCAGGTACCCCTCGGCCTCCTTCTTGTCCCACACGTGATTCCCGGAGGTCAGGAGATCAATCCCCAGGCTGAACAGCTCTTCTCCGACGGAGGCGGTGATGCCGAAGCCCCCTGCGGCGTTCTCGGCGTTGGCCAGCACCAGCTCGGCGGCCTGGTCCGCCACCAGCGCCTTCAGGTGGCGGGCCACCATCCGGCGCCCCGGCTGCCCGATGATGTCGCCGATGAACAGGATGCGCATGTCGCGTGAGGCGTGAAACGTGAGGCGTGAGGCGAATCGAAAGGAAAGGGTACCGCGCCCCGGTCCCCTAACGCCTCACCCCTAACGCCTAACGCCAAGTATTAGCGCGCGTATTCCACCGCGCGGGTCTCGCGGATGACCGTCACCTTGATCTGGCCCGGATACTCCATCTCGTCCTCGATCCGCTTGGCGATGTCCCGGGCCAGGACGTAGGCGGCCTGGTCATTGATCTGCTCGCTCTCGACCACCACCACCACCCGGATCTCCCGGCCCGCCTGGATGGCGAAGCACTTCTCTACCCCCTTGAAGGAGGTCGCGATCTCCTCCAGCTTGGCCAGGCGCTTGACGTAGGTCTCCATGATCTCACGCCGGGCGCCGGGCCGTGCCGCCGACAGGCCGTCGGCGGCCTGGAGGATGACGGCCTCTGGGTACTGCGGGGCCACCTCTTCGTGGTGGGCGGCAATGACGTTCACTACCCGGGGATCCTCGTTATACTTCTTGGCCAGCTCCGCGGAGAGGAGCGCGTGGGAAGTCTCGGTTCCCTGGTCGGCCGCCTTGCCGATATCGTGGAGGAGGGCCGCTCGCTTCAGCGCCTTCACGTCCAGGCCCAGCTCGGCCGCCAGGAGGCCGGCCAGGGTTGCCACCTCCTTGGTGTGCGCGAGCTGGTTCTGCGAGTAACTGTACCGGTACTTCAATCGCCCCACCATCCGGACGAGCTCGGGATGGAGCCCGGTGATCCCGAGCTCGAAGCAGGCCTGCTCCCCCGCCTCCCGGATGTCCTTCTCGATTTCCTTGGTGACCTTCTCCACCATCTCCTCGATACGGGTCGGGTGGATCCGTCCGTCCTGGATCAGGCGCTGGATGGCCACGCGGGCGATCTCCCTGCGGACCGAGTCGAACCCGGACAGGATGACCGTCTCGGGGGTATCGTCCACGATGATGTCAATCCCCGTGGCCTTCTCCAGCGCGCGGATGTTGCGGCCTTCGCGGCCGATGATGCGGCCCTTCATGTCGTCGCTGGGCAGGTCCACCACCGACACCGCCGCCTCCGCCACGTACTCGGAGGCGATCCGGCAGATGGCCCGACCGATGATTTGCTTGGCCCGCTCCTCGCCCCTCTCGTTGGCCTCGTCCTCGATGCGCTTGATACGGCCGGCGGCGTGGAGCTTGGCGTCCTCTTCCAGGGCCTGCATGAGCTGGGCCTTGGCCTCCTCCGACGTCAAGCCGGCGACCTGCTCGAGCGTCCGCTTGCCCTCCTCCACCAGGCGGCCCCAGTGTCCCTCCTGTTGGACGACGGTTGCCTCCCGCGTCCGGAGCTCCTGTTCCCGCCCGGCCTGCTCGCGCTCGCGTCGATCCAGCACCTCCAGCTTGCGGTCCAGGATCTCCTCGCGCTGGTTCAGGCGCTTCTCCAGCCCCTGCATCTCCTCCCGCCGCGCGCGCGTCTCCTGCTCGAACTCGGTCCGGGCCTGAAGGGTCTTGCCCTTGATCTCCAGGTCGGCTTCCTTCCGCCGTGCCTCGATCTCGCGCTCTGCCTCCCGAACGATTCGCCGTGCCTCGTCCTCCGCCTGCCGTTTCAGTCGCGTCTGCCGTTGGCGCTCGAGGACCCAGCCGATGCCCAGCCCCACCAGGCCCATCGCCAACCCCAGCACGATGGTGACCCACATGTCCACGGGATTCCCTCCCTCGTTCCTGTGCCTTCACGGGGTCGCGCCCCCGCACCTGCGGGGACCGACCCGTTCCCAACCGCATGATCGGAACCTATCCTGGACCGACCCGTCCCGGGAACCGCCCGACGCACCGGGCGACACGGAAAGGCGGCGCGCTGGTGCGCGGAGCGCAAGGCCACGCGAAGCGCGCTGGTGCGCGGAGCGCAAGGAAAGACGCGTGCCGGCGGGACAGAAAGAGGCTGGATGGATTCAGAACAGCCTGAAGCTGGCGGAGCAGGCAGGACGATCTACCGGCCGAGAGAAGAAACAACCCCTACCATTGTGCCGTGTGCTGGTCCTCGTTTGAACCTGGATAACCAGGTGGGGGTCCCGCAAACGCTTTAGGCTTCCCTTCCGCCGAGGCGGACAGGCCTGCTCACCACGTTCTCGGAGGGATCCCCGTTCTGAGGGTGTTGGCTCAAAAAAAGTTACCGCATCACGCGCACGGTAGGGGTTCTCGGTATCCTTGATCCCTGCTACGCACGCTAGCACAGGCCGTTCCCCGTTGCAAGCCCTTTCCGCACCCTGCCGCACCGTCACCGCGGAGATCAGGCTCCGACGCGCCCCGGGTTATCCGGCGACGCCTCCGCGATGCAGCAGTTGAAAAATCCCCTCGATCCGGGCCAGGACCTCCTCTTCGGCCCGGCGGACCGCCTCGTCCCGCTTGAACAGATCGTCGGCGATGTTGAGTGACGCCAGCACCGCGATCTTGGCAGGCGGGAGCGTCGGACTCTCCTTGACCACCTCGTGGAACCTTCCGTCCACGTACTCCGCCACCCGCGCGAGGTACTCGGGGCTATCGGTTCCCCGGAGCGTGTAGCGCTCTCCGAAGATCTCGACCTCGGTGGTCCGCTCGCCGGCCGTCATCCCCGGCCCCCCTTACGTGCCGACCCCCTGCATGGCCGCCTCGAGACGGGCGATCTCCCCCAGGAGCCCTTCCACTCGCGCGCGGACCTCCTCCCGCTCCGCGCGCAGGCGCGCCAGTTCGGCGCCATCGCGCTCCCGTTCCGCCAGCAGGGTCACGACCTCCTGCTCGCGGGCACGGAGGTCGGCCTGGAGCGCCTGGATCTTCGCCTCCAGGGCGGCGTGCCCGCGTCGGGCTTGCTCCAACTCTGCCAGCGTCTCACGGACCTTCATCTCCAGGGTCGCGAGCCGCTCCAGCACTGCGTCCATCCGATCATCTCCGTGACGGCCAACGAGACCCTACCAAAGCCCCAGACCTTTGTAAAGGGGGATTTCACCGAAGGCGAGGGTGGGGGCACCAGCCGCGTGCGTGGGGAGTGGCCTCAGGCTCGGAGCTCCGCTCCCAGGCGGCGGGCCGCCGCCTCGACGATGCGGCGTTTCTCGGCCTCCACCTCCGCATCGGTCAGCGTCCGATCCGCGGCCTGAAAGACGAGGGAGAAGGCCAGGCTCTTCTTGCCGGATGGGAGCTGCTGTCCCCGATACACATCGAAGAGCCGGGCCTCCGCGAGCAGCGGCCCGCCCGCGGATCGGATGACCGCCGTGAGGTCGGCCGCCGTCACCCCGTCATCCACGACCAGGGCGATGTCTTGCAGCGCCGGAGGGAAGCGGGGAACCCCGACCACGGGGTGGGTCGGCGGAACCCGCGCGAGGAGTGCTTCCAGGTCGAGTTCCGCCAGGCAGGCCGGCCCGGGCGGCAGGTCGAAGGCCGCCCGCACCTGTGGATGGATCTCCCCCAGGATCCCCACCTCGTGCCCTTCGACCAGGAGCCGGGCGGTCCGGCCCGGAGCGAAGGTGGGATGCGTGGTCGGCTCGAAGCGGGCGGCCCCGAGGTGGAGCCCGCGCAGCAGCGACTCCACCACGCCCTTCAGGTCGAAGAAGTCGGTGCGGGGCGGGTCGGGGTCCCGCCAGGAGGCCGGCGCCAGCCGCCCGGCCATCCCGATGGTCACCCGCCGCGGTTCGGCCGGCAACTCCAAGGTACCGCCGGAGAGAAAGACCGGACCGATCTCGAAAAACCACAGCCGGTCCCGAAGCCGTGCATTATGCGCCATGACCTCCAACAGGCCGGGCAGGAGGCTCTGGCGCATCACCACCCGATCGGCGCTGATGGGGTTGGCCACACGGACGTAGGCCCGCTCCGCCGGCGAATCGTCCCCCGGGGAGAGCTGCGCCTCGCGCTCGGGCGTCGTCAACCGGTAGGTGATGACCTCTTGCAGCCCGGCGACCGCCAAGAGGTCCCGCGTCCGCTCCTCCAGGTTCACCGGGATGATGTCCCGCTGCGGCGGCAGCCGGTCGGCCATCTCGGTCACGGGGATCCGGTCATACCCGTGGATGCGCGCCACCTCCTCGATGAGGTCGGCTGCCCCCGTCACGCCGGTCCCGATATCCAGCCGGTGGTCGGGGGCGGTCACGCGCAAGCCCGTCTCCCCCTGGGGCTCGCAGCGGAACTCGAGGGCCGTGAGGATCCGCTCGATCTCGGCACGGGACAGCTCCATGCCCAGGATGCGCCGCACCTCGTCGGTGGTCAGGAGAACCACGGAGGGGACCTGGGGCGCCGGATAGCAGTCGGCCACGCCCCGGGCGATCCGCCCACCCCCCAGCTCCCGCATCAGTTCCGTGGCCCGCATCGCGGCCGGGACCGCCGCCGAAGGCGGCACCCCCCGGCCGAAACGGGCGCTGGCCTCGCTGGGGAGCTTCAGCGCCTGGGTGGTCTTGCGGATGGAGACGAAGTGGAAGTTGGCGGCCTCCAGCAGGATGGCCCGCGTGGCGTGGGTGACCTCGGTCTCGGCCCCGCCCATCACCCCGGCGATGGCGATGGGGCCCGCCGCATCCGTGATCAGCAGCCGCTCACGCGTGAGAGGGCGCACCACGCTGTCAAGCGTGGTCAGCAACTCGCCCGCCTTGGCGGGGCGGACCGTGATCTGCGGCACCCCCTTGGCGCGGCGAACCAGCACGTCGTAGTCGAAGGCGTGCAGCGGCTGGCCCCACTCGAGCATCACGTAGTTGGTGACATCCACCACGTTGTTGATGGGCCGGATGCCCGCCAGGCGCAGCCGGCGACGCATCCACTCCGGCGACGGGCCGATGGTGACGTCCGTGATCAAGGTGGCCGCATAGCGGGCGCAGAGCGTCGGGTCGGCGATGGCGATCGCCACCCGTCCCTCGATGGGGTCTCCGTCAGCCTGCATCCGGGCCTGGGGAGAGTGCACCCGGCCGCCGGTGAGCGCCGCCACCTCCCGGGCCACCCCCTGCACGGAGAGACAGCGGGCCATGTTGGGGGTGATCTCCAGGTCCAGGACCACATCCCCCATGTAGGTCGCCAGGGGCATCCCCACGGGCGCCGGCGCATCCAGGAGCAGGACGCCGGTGTGATCCTCCGAGAGGCCCAGCTCCTTCTCCGACAGGATCATGGCATCGGAGTAGATCCCCCGGACCTTGCGCCCCTTGAGGACGGTGGGGACCGGTGCGGGGCTGGTGCCGTCCCAGTGGCGCGCCCCCTCCAGTGCCAAGGCCACCTTGTGGCCTGTGTCGCCGACGCGGAGGTTCGGGGCGCCCGTCACCACGCTCTTGGGCTGGCCGGCCCCGTACTCCACCGTGGCCAGCACCAGCCGATCCGCATCCGGGTGCGGACGGACCTCCAGGATCTGGCCCACCACGATCCGCCCGGGATCCCAGGGCAAGGCGCTGCCGGGCAGGCCGACGGTCTGGATGTCCGCCACCTCCAGCCCGGCGAAGGTCAGGCGCTCGGCCAGCTCCGGCACCGGCAGGGGGGTGTCCACATACTCCTTGAGCCAACTGATCGGCACGCGCATGGGTCGTGAATCCACGGGGGGCCGCCGCGCCATCGGGCCGGCGATCCCGTCTCAGAACTGTTCCAGGAACCGAAGATCGTTGGTCCAGAAGTAGCGAATGTCCTCGATCCGGTGCTTCAGCATGGTGATGCGCTCCGGGCCCATGCCGAAGGCGAAGCCCGAGTAGGTCGCCGGGTCATAGCCGCCATTCCTCAGGACCTCGGGGTGCACCATGCCGCACCCCAGGATCTCCAGCCACCCGGTCTGTTTGCAAACCACGCAGCCGGCCCCCTCGCACAGCATGCACTCCACATCCATCTCGGCGCTGGGCTCGGTGAAGGGGAAGTGGCTGGCCCGGAATCGCACCCGCCGGGCGGCCCCGAACATCCGGTGGGCGAAGCTGATCAGCGTCCCCTTCAGGTCGGTCATGGTGACGTGCCGCCCCACCGCCAGCCCTTCGACTTGGTGGAACTGGATCTCCGACCGGGCGGTGATCTGCTCGTAGCGGTAGCACATCCCCGGCAGGATCACCCGGATGGGGTTCGGGCAGAACTCCCGCATGGCCCGGATCTGGCCCGGGGAGGTATGGGTCCGGAGGAGGATGCCGTCCACCGTGGTGTAGAAGGTATCCCACATGTCCCGGGCAGGATGGTGCGCGGGGATATTCAGCAGCTCGAAATTCATCTCCTCGGTTTCGATGTCCCGGCTGCGGTAGATCTGGAACCCCATGTCCGCCCAGATCTGACAGATCCGCCGCAGGACCTGGGTGCTGGGGTGCAGGCGGCCCATGGGAACCGGCCGCCCGGGCAGGGTCACGTCCACCTGCTCCGCCGCCAGCACCGCCGCACGCGCGGCCGCCTGGAGGGCCTCGCGTCTGGCTGTCAGGGCCGCCTCCAGCCGTTCCTTCACCTCGTTGGCCAGCTTCCCGACGGCCGGCCGCTCCCCCGGAGGCAGGTCGGCCAGACCGCGAAGGATCGCCGCCAGGGATCCCTTCCGGCCGAGGTAGCGTACCCGCACCTGTTCCAGGGCGGCCTCGTCCGCCGTGGCCTCCAGCGCCGTCAATGCCTCGGCCTGCAGGGCCGCCAGGGCTTGGGAGATGTTCGTCATGCGCCGATGTCCAAAATCGGCCACTCCCCTTGACTCCAGCCAGACTCACGGGGAGTGACCGAACGGTGTCTCACGCTCTCCGGAGGTGCGGCTACTCGGATCGTGGGGATCAGCCTTCGCCAAAAAAAGCGCCCCGAGATCATCGGGGCGCAACGGGAAGAACCGATCCAACCAATTACGCGGCGACCTGCGACTTGGCCAGGTCCGCCAGCGCGTTGAAGGCAGCCGCATCCCGCACCGCCAAGTCCGCCAGCATCTTGCGATCCACCGTGACGCCGGCCTTCCGCAGGCCGCCCATCAGGCGACTGTAGGACAGGCCAGCCAGTCGGGCCCCCGCGTTGATGCGGATCACCCACAGGTTCCGGAAATCCCGCTTCCGGTTTCGCCGGTCGCGGTAGCTGTACGCCAGGGCGCGATCCACCGCCTCCTGGGCGCTGCGGAAGCAATTCTTGCGTTTCCCCCAGTATCCCTCCGCCTGCTTCAGGACCCGGTTCCGTCGCTGGCGTGTCGTGAATCCACCCTTCGTGCGTGGCATGATACGTGCTCCTCGTTTCTTCCGTCCGCCTCGATGCGGATCCTCAGCCTTCGACTCGCAACCTCACACCCGCCATTCCCAGACCCAACGGCTTGTTTACAAGTATGGAACGAGAATCTTCATCCGCTTGGCGTCCGCGGGATGCACCACGGTTTCCTTGCGCAGCGGCCGCATGCGCTTCCCGGACTTGCCGGTCAGCAGATGGCTCTTGGAGGAATGGGCGCGCCGCAGCTTCCCGGTCCCGGTGACCTTGAATCGCTTGGCGGCGCCTCGGTTGGTTTTCATCTTGGGCATGAATGCGTTCTCCTCGCCTCTCCCCGGGATGAACTCTGGGGCTCTGGCTTCGCACATTGATCCTCCGCCGGGATAAACCCGGCGGCTTCATCACCCATTGGTCATTGGCTCATTGGTCATTCGGTCGTTAGTGTTTCGGCGCCAGGATCTGCGTCATGTTCCGGCCCTCGACCTTGGCCTGCTGCTCCACCACCGCCACGTCCTTCAGGGCCTCCACGAACCGATCCAGCAGCACCCTCCCCCGGTCCATGCGGATCACCTCGCGCCCCCGGAACATCATGGTGATCTTGGCCTTGTTCCCTTCCTTCAGGAAGCGCTCTGCGTGCCGCACCTTGAACTGGAAGTCGTGCTCCTCGGTCTTCGGGCGGCGCTTGACCTCCTTGAGATCGATGATCGTCTGCTTCTTCCTGGCCTCCCGCGCCTTCTTGCTCTGCTCGTACCGGTATTTGCCGTAAT
>JACQXP010000151.1 GCA_016208645.1 Candidatus Methylomirabilota bacterium
ATCCCCATCAACCGCACCGGCAACGTCCTGACCGTCGCCATGGCGGACCCCAGCAACATCTTCGCCATTGACGACATCAAGTTCATGACCGGCTTCAAGGTGGAGCCGGTGGTGGCGGCGGAGACCTCCATCAAGAACGCCATCAACAAGCACTACGACTCGGCCGGCATGGTCGAGGACATCATGAAGAACTTCGACGACAAGGACGTCGAAGCCCTCAAGGAAAGCGAGGATAGCGTCAACGCGGCCGAGCTGGGGCAGGCCGCCGAGGACGCCCCCGTCGTCAAGCTGGTGAACCTGATCCTGACCGACGCCATCAAGAAGGGGGCCTCGGACATTCACATCGAGCCGTACGAGAAGTCCTTCCGGGTCCGGTACCGCATTGACGGCGTCCTGTACGAGGTCATGCAGCCCCCCACCCGGCTCAAGGCCGCCATCACCTCCCGCGTCAAGATCATGGCGCAGCTCGACATCGCGGAGCGGCGGCTGCCCCAGGACGGCCGCATCAAGATCAAGATGGGAGGCAAGGAGATGGACTACCGGGTTTCCACCCTGCCCACCCTCTTCGGCGAGAAGGTGGTCCTGCGGCTGCTGGACAAGGGGAACCTCCAACTGGACATGACCAAGCTGGGGTTCGACTCCCAGGCCCTGACGGACTTCGAGAGCGGGCTCCTCTTGCCCTACGGCATGGTCCTGGTCACGGGGCCGACCGGGTCGGGGAAGACGACCACCCTCTACTCCGCCCTGAACCGCCTGAACACCACCGAGACCAACATCATGACCGCCGAGGACCCGGTGGAGTTCAACCTCCCCGGGATCAACCAGGTCCAGATGAAGGCGGAGATCGGGCTGAACTTCGCCGCGGCCCTGCGATCCTTCCTGCGGCAGGACCCGGACATCATCATGGTGGGGGAGATCCGCGACTACGAGACGGCCGAGATCGCCATCAAGGCCGCCCTCACGGGGCACCTGGTGCTGTCCACGCTCCACACCAACGACGCCCCCAGCACCATCAGCCGCCTGTTGAACATGGGGGTGGAGCCGTTCCTGGTGTCCGCCTCGACCAACGTGATCCTGGCCCAGCGCCTGGCGCGCCGCGTGTGCCAGCAGTGCAAGGAGCCCACGCCGCTCCCCGCCCAGGCCCTGGTGAACATCGGGTTCAGCCCCGAGGAGGCCGCCACCCTCATCCCGATGAAGGGCAAGGGCTGTATGGCCTGCAGCGAGACCGGCTACAAGGGCCGCGTGGCCCTGTACGAGGTCATGCTCATGCGGGAGAACATCAAGGAGGCCATCCTCCAGGGGGCCTCGGTCATCGAGCTGCGGGAGCTGGGTCGGAAAAACGGCATGAAGACACTGCGGGAGGCAGGATTGGGGAAGATCCGCGATGGCGTGACCACCCTCGAGGAGATCTTGCGAGTGACCACGGGCCACTAGCCCAAACCCCCCGGATTTGCAAATGGGGAACCGACAACTGACAACCGACCGTTGGCATTTTCAAATGGAAAACCGACAACTGAAAACCGGTCAACTGTCGGATCTGGCCGGTCAATGATCGAAACTGGTCGGTTGTCAGTTGTCCGTTGTCGGTTTTACATTGAGATCGGTTGTCCGTTGTCAGTTTTCCGTTTTGCATTGAGGTGGATGGCATGCCGAATCTGCACGAGCTGCTGAAGGAGATGATCGACAAGGGGGCGTCGGACCTCCACATCACCACCGGCATCCCCCCCATGATCCGCCTGCACGGCCACCTGGCCCCCGTGGGCTCGCAGCCCCTCGCCCCGGCCGAGACCAAGGCCATGGCCTACAGCATCCTCACCGACGCGCAGAAGCAGAAGTTCGAGGAGCAGAAGGAGCTGGATCTCTCCTTCGGCGTGAAGGGGCTCAGCCGCTTCCGGGCCAACATCTTCGTGCAGCGGGGGGCTGTCGCCGTCGCCATCCGGACGATCCCGTTCAAGATCCTCAACTTCGACGAGCTGGGGCTGCCCAAGGTGGTGGCGGACCTGTGCGAACGGCCCAAGGGGCTCATCCTGGTGACGGGCCCCACGGGCTCGGGCAAATCCACCACCCTGGCCACCATGATCGACAAGATCAACCGCGAGAAGGCGGAGCACATCGTCACCATCGAGGATCCCATCGAGTACGTGCACCTGCACAAGAAGTGCGTGGTGAACCAGCGAGAGCTGCACGCCGATACCTACTCTTTCAAGGCGGCGCTGAAGTCGGTCCTCCGGCAGGACCCGGACAAGGTGTTGATCGGCGAGATGCGGGACCTGGAGACCATCGAGGCCGCCCTGACCACCGCCGAGACCGGCCACCTGACCTTCGGCACGCTCCACACGAATTCGGCCGTACAGACCATCAACCGCATCATCGACGTCTTCCCCCCCCACCAGCAAGCCCAGATCCGGGCGCAGCTCTCCTTCGTGCTGGAGGGGGTCCTGTGCCAGATGCTGTTGCGCCGGGCCAACGGGCAGGGCCGCGTCCTGGTCCTGGAGATCATGGTGCCCAACGCCGCCATCCGTAATTTGATCCGGGAGGACAAGCTGCACCAGATCTACAGCACGATGCAGACCGGCAAGGAGAAGTCCGGCATGCAGACCATGAACGAATCACTGCTCCAGCACTACCTCCGGCGGAATATCACCATGGAGCAGGCGCTGGGGGCTTCCACGCAGCCCGACGAGTTGCAGCAGATGATCCAGCGGGCGCAGGGCGGCCAGTCTCCGTACGCGGGGGCGGGCGTGGCGGCGCGGCGATAAGGGTTAGTCGCCGTTCGCCCCGACGTCGGGGCGAACCGGTGATAAAGGAAGGAGAGCGCATGCCGGTCTTCGTGTACACCGGACGCACTCGCAGCGGGCAGACCATCAAGGGCGAGATGGAGGCGGGCAACCGCGAGGCCGTGGTGGTCAAGCTGCGCTCCCAACAGATCATCGCCACGGCGGTGCGGCCCAAGCCCCGGGACATCACCATCCCCGGCTTCGGGGGTGGCGTGGGCGAGAAGGAAATCGTGGTCTTCACCCGGCAGTTCGCCACCATGATCGACGCGGGGCTGCCGCTGGTGCAGTGCCTGGAGATCCTGGCCTCCCAGCAGGAGAACAAGGTTTTCAAGAAGGCCCTCACGGAGATCCGCCAGTCGGTGGAGGGGGGCCTGACCTTCGCCGCCGCGCTCAAGCAGCATCCGAAGGTCTTCACCTCCCTGTACGCCAACATGGTGGAGGCAGGGGAGGCGGGCGGGATCCTGGACACGATCCTGAACCGCCTGGCGCAGTACATGGAAAAGGCCATGGGCCTGAAGAAGAAGGTCAAGTCGGCCATGATCTACCCCTCGACCATCGTGACGGTGGCGATGGTGGTGGTGATCTTCCTGCTGATCTTCGTGATCCCGACCTTCAAGTCCATGTTCGAGGGCTTCGGGGCCACGCTGCCCCTGCCCACCCAGATCGTGCTGGAGATGTCCCGGATCGTTCGGCAGTACTTCCTGGTGGGCATCGGGGCCATCGTGGCGGGCATCGTCGCCCTGAAGTGGTGGTACGGGACCAGCGGCGGGAAGTGGGCCATTGACTCTCTCCTCCTCAAGGCCCCGGTCTTCGGCCTCCTGATCCGGAAGGTGTCGGTGGCCAAGTTCACGCGCACCCTGGGGACCCTGATCAGCAGCGGCGTGGCCATCCTGGACGGGCTGGAGATCACCGCCCGCACCGCGGGCAACAAGGTGGTGGAGGCGGCGATCCTGAAGACCCGGGCCTCCATCTCCGAGGGCAAGACCATCGCCGAGCCCCTGAAGGATTCCGGCGTGTTCCCGCCCATGGTGGTCCAGATGATCGCCGTGGGCGAGCAGACCGGCGCCCTGGACGCCATGCTGGGCAAGATCGCCGACTTCTACGACGAGGAGGTGGACACGGCGGTGGGCAACCTGACCTCGCTCCTGGAACCCATGCTCATGGTGTTTTTGGGGGTGATCATCGGGGGCGTGGTCATCGCCATGTACCTGCCCATCTTCAAGCTCGTCGCGGTCGTGGGGAAGTAGGCGATACAGGGCCCGGGAAAGGTGGGGGCCGCGCCTGCGGCCCCCATTTTCCTTTCTGGAGGTGACGGTGCCCGGGGAGAAAGCGCCGCGTCGCCCGGCCGGGGCGACGCCCGGGATGCTCCAGAAGCTGAAGTGGCTCACGGGCCTCCGGCTGCTCCTGGCCTCGGCCCTGCTGGGCTCGGCCTTCGCCCTGGACCTGCACGAGCGCCTGCCTTTCCCCACCCCCCCGCTGTACGGCCTGCTGGGCCTGACCTTCGGCCTCTCCCTGGTCTACGCCCTGGCCCTCCGCAGCCAGCGGCACCTCCTGTTCCAGGGGCTGGTGCAACTGGGGATGGACCTGGGGCTGGTGAGCCTGCTGGTCCACTTCACCGGCGGCCTGGATTCTGCCTTTCCCTTCATGTACATCTTCGTGATCTTGGGGGCCGCCAACCTGCTGGAGCGCCGGGGCAGCCTGGTGGTGGCGATCCTCAGCGGCGGGCTGTACGGCATCCTGGTGGCGGCGGAATGGACGCGGCTCATCCCCCCCGCGGAGTTCGCGGGCGGCCTCGCCCCCCTCCGCCCCGCGGGGTACGCGGTCTACCAGGTTCTGATCCACGCGGTCGCCTTCCTGGCCGTGGCCATCCTCAGCAGCCACCTGGTGGAGCGCCTCAGGCAGGCCGGGCAGGAGCTGGAGCGGCGGGGACTGGATCTCCGAAACCTCCAGACGCTGCACTGGGCTATCGTCGCCAACATCCCCAGCGGGATCCTGACCCTGGACCTGGCAGGGCGGGTCATCTCCTTCAATGCGGCCGCAGAGCAGATCACCGGCTACGACTTCGAGGCCCTGCGGGACCGGCCCTGGCAGGAGACGCCCTTCGCGGCCTGCCCCGCCCTGGCCGAGTTCTTCGCCCAGCCCGAGGCGCCTTTGGCGACCCCGGCAACGGAACTGTATCTCCAGCGACGGGATGGCCGGCCGATCCCCCTCGGGATCGCCTGCTCTCCCCTGCGGGCGGCCGACGGGGAGCCGGTGGGCCTCGTGGCCATCTTCCAGGATCTCACGGAGCGCAAGCGGGTGGAAGAGCACCTCCGCCGCGCAGACCGCCTGGCCGCCCTGGGACAGCTTGCGGCCAACATCGCCCACGAGGTGCGCAATCCCCTGGCGGCGATCAGCGGATCGGTGGAGGTCCTGCGCGAGGATCTTGCCCCCGCGGGCCCGCAGCGGCAGCTCCTGGACATCATCCTGCGCGAGGCGAGTCGCCTGAAGCTGATCACCGGCCAGTTCCTGGATTTTGCCAAGCCCCAACCGCTGCTGTTCCGCCCGTGCCCGCTTCGCCCGCTGCTGGACGAGACGCTGCACCTCCTCGCCAAGAGCAGTGAGCGCCACCCGGGGATGACCTGGGTCCTGACGGAAGAGGAGCCGGACCTGCATGTCCTGGCCGACCTGGATCAGCTCCGGCAGGTCGTGTGGAACCTCTGTCTCAACGCGATGCAGGCCATGCCGGAGGGAGGCACCCTCGCCATCGCCCTGCGGCCTGCGCCCGAGGGCGGTCAACTGGGCCATGCGTCAACAGGTCCATTGGGAAGAACGGGCTCATCAGACCAGGGTCGCCAATTGACCAAGAGACCCATGGACCATTCGACAGAGCCGGAAGGCGGCGAATGGGTGGAGATCGCGTTCCACGACACGGGTCGCGGAATCCCGCCGCAGGAGCTGGAACGGATCTTCGACCCGTTCTACACGACCCGACCCTCGGGAACCGGCCTGGGGCTCTCCATTGCGCGCAAGATCCTCGAGAGCATGGACGGCCGCATCGGGGTGGAGAGCCGCCCGGGGACCGGGACCACCTTCCGCATCTGGCTGCACCGCGCCCCGGTGACGGTCGGCGCAGAGGTCATTGGTCATTGGTCATCGCCTTTTGGCCGAGGTGCAGCGTGAGCCGGATCCTCGTGGTGGACGATGAGGAGGCCATGCGGGAGTTCCTCCGCATCCTGCTGGAAAAGGATGGTCACCAGGCCACCACGGCCGCGGACGGCGAGGCCGGGCTGGCCCTGGCCACCAGCCGCGAGCTGGATCTGGTCATCTCGGACATCAAGATGCCGCGGCGGGAT
>JACQXP010000080.1 GCA_016208645.1 Candidatus Methylomirabilota bacterium
AGGCTGTTGGCTGGGTGCCTGGGCAGCCTGGCAGGATGGCTCGGCTCCCGAGCCGTTTCGCCGCGCTCCCGTCGCCGCTGATCTGGCCCGGCCGCGCGAGCCGGTACGTCCCATCTTCTCCCCCGAGCACTCCTTGGCCCTGTCCGGGGACCCGCCTGAACCGCGGACCTCCCTTCTAACGACCTGTTTTTCAAGCGAAGGCGGAAATCCAATCAGCGCATGATCTAGATCATTGTCCATCGGGTTCCCGGCTTGTACTGTGTCGCGCAAGACCTAATGGATGAAATAGGTCCAGCAGGCCTATCGAGCTTCGCGCGGAAGGCCGGTCTTGGATGGCACTCAGCCGGGAATGTGAGTACGCCCTCAGGGGATTGGCCGCCCTGGCCGCCGAGGCGGGGGCCCGACCGCTCATGCTCGCGGAGATCGCCGCGCGCGAAGAACTGCCGCAGAGCTTCCTCTCCAAGATCTTCCACAAACTCCTCAGGCATGGACTGCTCGTATCCCACCGGGGGGTCCAGCGGGGCTACACCCTGGCCCGCGATCCCCAGACCATCCCCCTTCGCGCCATCCTGGAGGCCATTGAGGGCCCGGACCTCTTGGACCGCTGCATGTTCTCGCACCAGCACTGCGGCGAGGGGATCCCGTGCCTGATCCATGTGGCCTGGAACGACGTCCGGCCGCAGGTGCAGGCGGCGTTCGAGAAAATCACGCTCCAGGACCTGGTGAACGCCCGGGGGGCGGCACCGCGATGAAAGGCGGCAGGCCAGGAAGAGCCGTGAGCCGAGAGCCGTGAGCCGAGAGCCGAGAAAGCAGCCAAGACTCCGATAATTCGAGGCGGGAGGAATCACCGATGGGTAGGCGATGGTTGTTGGAGAGCGCGTTGCCGGTCGTCGCGGCAGCCCTCGGCGTCGCCGTGGCTGGATGTGTGGCACAGTGGGACCCCGCGCAGACGGCCGCCGGGCCGGCGCCGCCCCAGGCAGCACCCAAAGTCCCGGCGCAGGCAGCCAGTGGCCCGACTCCCGTGACACTTGTGCCGACCAGGGCCCTGGGTTCCTCGCCGGAGCTGTTGGCCCTGGGGAAGCGCGTCTACGAGAAACAGTGTGTCGCCTGCCACGGCCCCGACGGGCGGGGCGAGGGTGAGGCGGCCTACCTCTTGTACCCCAAGCCGCGCGACTTCGTGGCGGCGAAATATGCGCTGGTCTCCACCTGGGATCGGGTGCCGACCGACGAGGACCTCTTCCGCACGATCTCCCGCGGCATGCCGGGGTCGGCGATGCCATCCTGGGGACACTTGTCGGAGGAGCAACGCTGGGGCCTGGTCCACTATGTGAAATCCTTCGCAGAAAAACCGCTGGTCGTCCAGCCGGCGGCGGACCCGAAGGGCGAGGGGGAGACGGGGACGGGCGTCATCCGCGTCCCGCCGGAGCCGCCCTTCACGCCCGAGGCGCGCGCCCGCGCGCTGGAGCGATATGCCGATGCCTGCGCCTCCTGCCACGGGAAGACCGGCCGGGGGGACGGTACCGAGCAGCAGAAGGACGACAAGGGCTATCCCACGCGCCCCCGCGACCTGACCCTGGGGGTCTACAAGGGCAGCCCCGAGCCTGCTCAGGCCTACCGCCGGATCGTGGCGGGGATGCCCGGCACCCCCATGCCCATGAGCGACTGGGCCTATGGGGAGGATGCCTGGCACCTCGTCCACCTGGTCCGGTCCTGGTCCAGCGACGAGCAGCGGGCGCGGGTGGAGATGAGAAAGTTCACCATGGTCGCCCGGCGGGTGGACAAGGTGCCCGACCATCCCGATGCGGGCACGTGGCGTCTGGCCCAGCCGGTGAACCTGCACCTGATGCCGCTCTGGTGGCGCGCGGAACGGCCGGAGGAAGTGACGGTGCGTGCCGTCCACGATGGGAAGGAGCTTGCGCTGCTCCTGGTCTGGTCCGATGCCACCCACGACCACACGGCGATGCGCCCCCAGGACTTCCGGGACGCCGTGGCCGTGGAATTCTCGCTGACGCCCGATCCGCCCTTCTTTGCGATGGGCGCCAGGAGCGAATTCGTGAACATCTGGATGTGGAAGTCCGAACGGCAGGCCGACCTGGAGCCGGCCTTCCAGGAGTTGGAGAAGGTGTATCCGAACCTCGGCATTGACTCCTACCCGAACCCCGAGATCTCCCCCCTGGAGCAGCCGACGCGTCATGCGCTGACCCTCAAGTCGGCCCCGACCTTCGTGACCGGCTGGGGCGCCGGCAACATCGTGTCCGACCCCCTGCGCAACAGCGCGGCCGAGGACCTGACCTCGCAGGGCTTCGGGACGCTGCGGGCCCGGCCGCGGGCGGACCAGGCCGTGCACGCCCGCGGGGTGTACGCCACCGACACCTACCGGGTGATCTTCCGGCGGCCGCTGTCGCCGAAGGGCGCGCGGGCGGTCTCGCTGACGCCGGGGACCGTGGCGCCCGTGGCCTTTGCCGTCTGGAACGGAAGCGCGGGTGACCGGGACGGGAAGAAGTCCGTGACCATCTGGCAGGACCTCTCCATCGAACCCTGAACTCATTTTCGATTTTCGATTGGTGATTGCCGATTTGAAAATCGAAAATCCAAAATCGCAAATCGACAATCCGCGGGAGGCGCAAGATGGGTTCTGACGAGAAGCGAGCGATGACCGGGATGGATCGGCGCGACTTCCTCCGCTGGATGGGGGTCGGCGCTGGCGTGGCCGCGACCGAGCTGGGGTTGCCCCTGCGACTCCTGGCGGCCGCCGACCCCGACCAGAATCCCCTGGCCGGCTCGGTGGCCCGCGACTGGGAAAAGATCTACCGGGATCAGTACAAGTACGATTCCACGTTCGACTGGGTCTGCTCCCCCAACGATACCCACGCCTGCCGGGTCCGGGCCTACGTCCGGAACGGCATCGTCACCCGGCTGGGAAATACCTACGACTACCAGACCTACGCGGATATTTACGGCAACAAGGCCACGGCCAACTGGAACCCGCGGCAATGCGCGAAGGGGTACACGTTCCACCGCGTCCTCTACGGGCCATATCGGCTGAAGCATCCCATCGTCCGGAAGGGCTGGAAGGCCTGGGCGAATGCCGGGTTCCCCGACCTCACGCCGGAGCTGAAATCCAAGTACCTCTTCGACCGCCGGGGCGAAGACGAGTTCATCCAGATCTCCTGGGAGGATGCGCTGCACGACATCGCCAAGGCCCTGGTCAGCATCGCGGATCGGTACAGCGGCGAGAAGGGGAAGGAGCGACTGCTGGCCCAGGGATACCAGCCGGAGATGGTCGAGGCCACCGGGGGGGCAGGAACCCGCTGCATCAAGATGCGGGGCGGCATGGGCCTCCTGGGGGTCATCGGCAAGTACGGGATGTACCGCCTGAACAACTCGCTGGCCATCCTGGATGGCATCATCCGGCGCGTGGGTCCCAAGGACGCCAAGGCGGGCCGCAACTGGTCCAACTACACCTGGCACGGCGACCAGGCGCCGGGCCACCCGTGGGTGCATGGCCTGCAGGCATCCGATTGCGACTTCAACGATCTCCGCTTCTCCAAGCTCATCATCATGGACGGGAAGAACCTGGTGGAGAACAAGCTCACCGATTCCCACTGGTTCATCGAGTGCATGGAGCGGGGCGCCAAGATCGTGGTCATCGCGCCGGAGTACGGGCCGCCCTCCACCAAGGCGGACTACTGGATTCCCATCCGTCCCCAGACCGACGCCGCCCTCTGGCTGGGAGTGACCCGGCTCATGATCGAGAACAGGTGGTACGACGAGGCCTTCATCAAGGCCTTCACCGACTTCCCGTTGCTGGTCCGCACCGACACGCTGCAGCGGGTGCGGGCCCACGAGGTCTTCTCCAGCTACAGGACCACCCTGTCGCCCGATGGGCCCTCCGTGAAGGTCCAGGGCCTCACGCCGGAGCAGCACGCGAAGCTGGGCGACTACGTCATCTGGGACGAGAAGGCCAACGCGCCTCGCGCCCTCACCCGCGATGACGTGGGGGAGCGGATGGCGAAGAAGGGGTTCGCCCCCGCCCTGGCGGGGACCTTCAAGATCAAGCTGGTGGACGGCAAAGAGGTCGAGGTCGCCAACCTCTGGACCCTCTACCAGATTCACCTCAGGGACTACGATCTGGACACGGTGGCCGAGATCACCCACGCCCCCAAGGAGATGATCCGCCAGCTCGCCCAGGACATCGGCGCCATGAAGCCCGTGGCCATCCACCAAGGCGAGGGGATCAACCACTGGTTCCACGCCACGGAGATGAACCGCGCCGCCTACCTCCCCCTCATGCTGACCGGCAATATCGGGAAGCCCGGGGCGGGCTGCCACACCTGGGCCGGGAACTACAAGGCGGCGCTGTTCCAGGGCTCGCCCTGGACCGGGCCAGGATTCAAGGGCTGGGTGGCCGAGGATCCCTTCCATCCGAACCTGGATCCTGACGCGCCGGGGAAGGACATCGAGGCCCATGCCCACACCAAGGACGAGGAGCCGGCCTACTGGAACCACGGCGACCTGGCCCTGATCGTCAACACGCCCAAGTTCGGCCGCCGCAACTTCACCGGCGAGAGCCACATGCCCACCCCCAGCAAGGCGATCATCTTCAGCAACGTGAACCTGATCAATAACGCCAAGTGGGCCTACGGGGTCATCAAGAACGTGAACCCCAACGTGGAGATGATCGTCGCCATTGACATCCAGATGACCGCGTCCATCGAGTACGCGGACATCGCCCTGCCGGCCAACAGTTGGCTGGAGTTCGAGGGGCTGGAGATCACGGCAAGTTGCTCCAACCCGTTCCTCCAGATCTGGAAGGGGGGTATCCCGCCCGTCTTCGACAGCCGGGATGACCTGATGATCCTGGCGGGAATCGCCAAGGCATTGAGCGAGGTCACGGGGGACCGGCGCTTCGCCGACTGCTTCAAGTTTGCCCTGGAGGGGAAGCGCGAGGTGTACATCCAGCGCCTCCTGGATACCTGCACCACCACCAAGGGCTACAAGTTAGGAGACATCCTGGCGGGGAAGTACGGTCCCCCCGGCGGCTGCCTGATGCTCTTCCGGACGTACCCCCGCATCCCGTTCTACGAGCAGGTTCACGACAGCGAGCCGTTCCACACCGACACCGGGCGGCTGCACGCCTATGCCGACGTGCCCGAGGCGATCGAGTATGGCGAGAACTTCATCGTCCATCGGGAGGGTCCCGAGGCCACGCCGTATCTGCCCAACGTCATCGTCAGCAGCAACCCGCTGATCCGGCCGGAAGATTACGGGATCCCCGAATCGGCCGAGCACTGGGACGAGCGCACCATCCGGAACGTGAAGCTCCCCTGGAGCCGGGTGAAGGGCACTAAGAATTTCCTCTGGGAGAAAGGATTCCGGTTCTACTGCCTGACGCCCAAGACCCGGCACCGGGTGCACTCGGGCTGGTCCAACGTGGACTGGCACATGCTGTACGACAGCAACTTCGGCGATCCCTACCGGCTGGACAAGCGGGCCCCCTCGGTGGGGGAGCACCAGCTCCACATGAACCCCCAGGCGGCGCGAGACCTGGGGATCAACGACGGCGACTACGTGTACGTGGACGCCAACCCGGCCGACCGCCCGTACCTGGGGGCGAAGCCGGACGACCCCTTCTACAAGGTGTCGCGCTGCATGTTGCGCGTGAAGTACAACCACGCCTACCCGTACAACTGCATCATGATGAAGCACGCGCCCTTCATCGCCACCGAGAAGAGCGTGAAGGCGCACGAGACGCGGCCCGACGGGCGGGCCCTGTCGGAGAACACGGGCTACCAGGCCAACCTTCGCTACGGGTCCCAGCAGTCGGTCACCCGCAACTGGCACATGCCCATGCATCAGACCGATACCCTCTTCCACAAGGCGAAGGTGGCCATGGGCTTCCTCTTCGGCGGCGAGGCGGACAACCACGCCGTGAATACCGTGCCGAAGGAGACGCTGGTGCGGGTGAGCAAGGCCGAGGACGGCGGCCTGGGCGGCCGGGGCATCTGGAAGCCCGCGACCACGGGATACACGCCGGATAACGAGAACGACTTCATGAAGCGATACCTGGCCGGAGCCTTGGTGAAAATCACCAAGGCTTAATGCGGAATGCCCTCACCCTTTGGTCCCTCTCCCCTGGTGGGAGAGGGCGAGGGTGAGGGGGGAATAGGAGTCGCCAGATGCCCTACGACGATCCGGACCCCACTGATCCCCAGATGCTGGTCGGCGTGGTCCTGCCCTCGAATGAAGAGGCTACGCGGGAAATGGCCTACGTCTTTGCCGAGGAATTCGCCCGGATGCGTTTCGACGCCGAGGGGATCACCAACCTCTTCCGGGATCCATTTTATTCAGGTGCCCACCAGGTCTACAGAGCGCTGGGGGCCGAGGCGGTGGACGAGATCGTCCGGGAGTGTGTCGGGATCTGGGGACGAACGGCTGGAACGATCCAGGAAGCCCCAGCCGCCGTCCAGGAAGACATCCAGGAATTGCTGTGGCCCACGACCGCGGAAGGCTGGGTAATGACCAATGACCAATGACCAAATCCCAATGAGAGACGCGTTCCTCGGAACCCGTTGGTCATTCGAAATTGGTCATTGGTCCTTCGGTCCCCATTGGTCATTTCCGGTTCGTAATTGGTCATTCCTCTTTGGAGGTGTGTGATGGCGCGCGTCCCTAACTGGCAGCTCGGCCGCGAGATGACGTACCCGTACGAGGCGGCCTTCCCGGAGCGGCAGTTCGCGTTTGTCTTCAACATCAACCGGTGCATCGCCTGCCAGAGCTGCACCATGGCCTGCAAGTCCACCTGGACCTTCAGCAAGGGCCAGGAGCACATGTGGTGGGCGAACGTGGAGACCAAGCCGTACGGGGGCTACCCGATGTTCTGGGACATGAAGATCCTGGAGCTCCTGGAGCAGGCCAATCCGGAGGGCCCCAGCTGGTCGGGAAAGCTCTCTGACGATCGGCAGGGACCCTACGGGCAGTTTGACGGCCGGACGATCTTCGAGGCGGAGCGGATGCTCACGCCGGATAGCGCCCGGGTCCTGGGGTATCTCCCCACCGACGAGGAATGGAACTCGCCCAACATCTACGAGGACAACCCGGTGGGGGAGCGGGGGAAGTTCTTCGAGTGGCACAAGACCGGCGAGCAGCTTCCCGTGCACAAGACGTGGTTCTTCTACCTGGCCCGGATCTGCAACCACTGCACCTATCCGGCCTGCCTGGCGGCCTGCCCCAGGAAGGCCATCTACAAGCGGCCGGAGGACGGCATCGTCCTGATTGACCAGCAGGAGTGCCGCGGCTACCGGAAGTGCGTCGAGGCCTGCCCCTACAAGAAGTCCATGTACCGGGGCAACACGCGGATCTCCGAGAAGTGCGTGGCCTGCTATCCGCGCATCGAGGGGAGGGACCCGGAAAGCCAGGGTAAACCCACGGAGACGCGCTGCATGGCGGCGTGCATCGGCCAGATCCGGATGCAAGGGCTGGTGAAGTTGAACCGAGACGGGACCTGGGCCGAGGATCGCTACAACCCGCTTTACTACCTCGTGCACGTGGCCAAGGTGGCCCTGCCGCTGTACCCGCAGTTCGGCACGGCGCCGAACGGCTATTATATCCCGCCGCGCTGGGTGCCGCGGGATTACCTCCGGCAGATGTTCGGCCCGGGCGTGGACCAGGCCATCGAGCGGTACGAGAACCCCGACCGGGAACTCGTCGCGGTGCTCCAGCTCTTTCGCCGGTCGAAATTCATCATCTATCGCTACGAGATGAAGGAGGGGCCGAAGGTGTACGAGGGGACCCTCCGCGGCCGGCGCGTGTCTCTCTACAACGACACCGTCATCGCGTACGGCAAGGACGGCGAGGAACTCTTCCGGACCACGGTGGAGGAGCCGATCCACGTGCGCCCCGCCATACACGCGAACTCCATCTAAGCACCCTCACCCCCACCCTCTCCCACCCCTGGCGGGAGAGGGCAGGGTGAGGGGGTAAATCCGAAATCCGCCATCCGAAATCCGAAATGAGGAAAGGGGGAGGTCATGAGTAACCCTGGAATCCTGGTCGTTGCGATCCTGGCCCTGGCGGGCCTGTACGTCTTGATTCCGCGGATGGCCCATATCTTCGGCCGGTACCGGGATGCTCGGATCTTGCCGTGCCCAGACACGGGGGCAGCGGCGGATGTCAGTATTGACGCCTCGCGGGCGGCACTAACCTCGGCCTTCGGCCGGCCGAAACTGCGGGCCACGGGTTGCTCGCTGTGGCCGGCCCGCAGGGACTGCGCGGAGGGCTGCCTCCAGCATCCTGACGTCGAAACCCCCTAGCCCTCATTCCTACACTCTCCCCCGGCGGGAGAGGGGAGGGTGAGGGGGAATTTCGAAATCCGACATCCGAAATCCGAAACGAGATAAGAAAGTTCTCGCAGGAGAGGCAAAATGGGCACCGGGACTCTGGGGTCTGAGATAGATCCGAAATCTGAAATCCGAAATCCAAAATCGAGTGAGCTGGACCTGGCATTGTGTCGCAGTGCCCTGTACGAGGCACTGGTCCTCGGGTTTCTCCCGCCGACGAATGAGACCATCTCGCGCCTGGCCTCCTCCGAGGGAGTCGCGGCGCTGGCCGACACCGCGGCTGTCCTGGATGCTGCATGGAACACCAATTTGTCGGAGCTCGTTCTTGGCCCCTCTGCCCCTCGGGTACCCCCTGGGTGCCTCTGCTCCCCTGCTGCCCTAGAAGCCTCGTTCCGAAAACTGTTCGGCCACACCGCCCGCGGCCTTGTCCCCCCGTACGAGACCGAGTACGGGGAGGATTCCCTGTTCCAGCCGCTCCAGGAGATGAGCGATCTGGCGGGCTTTTTCCACGCCTTCGGCCTCGGCTTGCGTCCCTCGGAGCACGAGCGCATTGATCACATCGCGTGCGAGTGCGAGTTCATGCTCTTCCTCGCGCGGAAAGAGGCGTACGCTCTCGTCATGGATGACGCGACGATGCTAGAGGAGACCCGGCGGGCCACTCGGCTTTTTCTGAAGGACCACCTGGGGCGATGGGCGCCGGCCTTCGGGCGTCGGCTGGCTCGCGAGGATCGGGGAGGGTTCTACGGGGCGCTGGGCGAACTCCTCGCCGGGTACGTTACCCACGAATGCGCCCGGGTTGGCGTGCCCGCGGGACCGGAACTTCTCCACCTACGCTCGACATCGCTGGGTGACGCTCCCATGGCGTGCGGCTCCGGCGACGAATTGCTCCAAATCGAAACCTCTGCTCGGACCGGAGCGGCTGAGTGAACACGGCGACGCGTTCCACGTTCCCAAATTCGAAATTCGCCATCCGAAATTCGAAATCGGATGGGTTCTGCGTGGAGTGGGACCCTCGCTTCGTCGAGGAAGCCGTCCTCCGAGCCGTCGAGGCACGCAGGGTGCAGGGCTTCCGCGGGGAGCGGAATCGGCTCTACGAGATCCAGGACCCGGAGGAGCGGGACGCCGCCTTCCGGGAGTTCCATGCGGTCTGGTTCGAGCGGCTGAATCTCGGCGGAGTGATCTGGCGGGCGCTGCAGGAGCAACCGTTGATCCTGGCGAACACCCGCGCCTGCATCGTGGCACAGGCCCGCGCCAGCAGGGATGAGGGGGCAGAACTCTTCGTCTCCCCCGCTGGGGAGGGGGTGGGGGAGGCAGACAGGCGATCGGTCGGCATCCGACTGGGTCCCCAGCGGCTCCTGGATGCGGACCACCTGCTGACCTTCCTGCGGCACGAGGTGCTCCACATCGCAGACATGCTGGATCCCACCTTCGGGTACGAGCCACGTTTGCCGCGAGCCGAGCTGGGACCAGCCCACGAACGCTTACTCCAGGATCGCTACCGCGTCCTCTGGGACACCTCCATTGACGGCCGCCTCGTCCGCCGCAACTGGGCCCCGCCGTCCGTCCGCGACCGCCACTTCCACGAATTCACCAAGACCTTCCCCATGCTCGGCGAGCGACTAGAGGAGGCATTCTCCCACTTCTTTGACGCGACCACCTTAACCCATGCTGACCTCGTCTCCTTCGCTTCCAATCCGCTGGCTTTCCTCACCAGCTTTTCCGATCCCCATTTCTCAAATTCGACATTCGAAATTCGAAATTCGAAATCGTCAGCCGACCCCCGGCCCCCGCTTCACGCAGGTGAACGCTGCCCTCTCTGTGGCTTTCCGACCCACGCCTTCGTGCCCAACCCGAACCGCCTTCCGTCCGAGATCCTCGCCCGGATCCGCGCCGACTTCCCAGCCTGGACCCCCTCCCGCGGCGTCTGCCTCCAGTGCGCCGATCTGTACCGTTCCTCCCCACGGTCGGATGCTGGAGCTGCCTTTGCGCCGGCTGACTCAAAGCGTTGACCCTTCGCTAGCCTCTTGTGAGCTTCGGGACTTCGGATCCTCGGTGGCAACGCCGAAAGATGCTCACCCTCCTCAGTCGGCGCCTCCCTCTCGGATCCCGCAATGGCGGAGCCTAGCGCCAGTGGCAGGATAGGCAGGTCTGCCACGCATTCGATCCCAAGAGGAGCTTGCCTTGGACGCTCCCATCCAGATTGAGGAGTGCATGAGAAAAATCATATCGCGAGATGACTGATCTCCTAGCCATAGTGGCCAAGAGCGGATAAAAAAGCGGTCGAAGGGGACCATTATGGTCTCCTTCCTCCCCGAGCACACGTGCAAATCACCCGTGAAGGCGACTACGCAGTACGCATCATGACCGACCTTGCATCGGCTCCCTGGGGGGCTGTGATTCCCCGACGCCAAATCCATGAACGCCAAGACGTTCCCCGCGCCCATCTCGCCAAGATCATCCAGGCGCTTGGACGGGCCAAGCTCGTGAGGACCTTTCGGGGCGCGGGGGGTGGGGTGGCCTTGGCCGTCCGGCCGGAGGAGATCAACCTGCGTCATGTGATCGAGGCGGTGGAAGGTCCGATCTACCTCAACCGCTGTCTGGTCCAACCCGGGGACTGCCCTCGAGACCAGTTCTGCACGGTCCACCCTGTGTGGCAACGGATCCAGCAGCTCCTGATCCAGGAACTCGAGGGGGTCACCCTCGCGGCCCTGGCCGCTCCAGACGGCCGGTGTGGCGTGGAGTCGTCATAGTGTCCCGTCGCGGAAGGTCGGGCGCCATTGCGGCGCCCCCGGCGGGGTCGAGATCTGCTGCGACGTTCTGCGTCAAGACGAGAGAAAGAAAGCGGGGTGGACTCCCATGATGCGTTGGCTTCCGGAGAATGTCTCGTCCTTCGGGGGAGATATTGACGCCATTCTCTCCCTGATCTATTCCGCCACACTCGCCTGGTTTTTCCTGACGCTGGGAGCCATCCTCCTGTTCCTTTTCCTGTATCGCCGACGCGAGGGTCGCGGGGCGACCTATATCCGGGGCGACAAGCTTTCGGAAGCCGTTTGGATCCTCATCCCGGCGGTGATCGTGCTGGTCCTTGATCTGTGGATCGACTTTCGTGGTGCCGATGCGTGGGCGAAGGTCAAGGGCAGGGTGCCCTCAAGCGATCTTCGTGTTGAGGTAACGGGCAAGCAGTTCAACTGGGAGATCCGCTATCCGGGCCCGGATGGGAAGCTCGGAACCGCGGACGACCTCCAGCTCGACAACGAGCTGCACGTGCCGGTGAACCAGGTTGTGCGGGTCACCCTCAAGTCCAAGGACGTGATCCACAGCTTTTTCCTGCCGAACCTCCGCCTGAAGCAGGACATCCTCCCGGGACGGGAGGTGGAGGCCTGGTTCCAGGCCACCAAGCCCGGCCGGTACGAGATGCCGTGCTCGGAGCTCTGCGGCTTCGGCCACTCCGGGATGAAGGGGTGGCTCCACGTGCATCCCGCCGACGAGTACCAGCAGTGGGTGAGGGAACGCTGGCCATCGTCGCGACAAGGCGAGGGCTCGAAGGGATCGTAGGGGAAGTCAATTTCGAATGTCGAATCTCGAATGTCGAATTTCGAACACGGTTGAGCGGTTTCGCGGGAAATCCGAAATCGTAAGCGGGAGGAGAGATGGCTGAGTCCGCCGTGGCGGCTGGAGCAGGAGAGGTCGTTCACGTCCATCCTGAAGAACTGGGGTTCTGGCGCACGTACGTCTTTTCCACCGACCACAAGATGATCGGCAAGCAATACCTCTTCCTCGGTCTGTTCATGGCGGTGGTGGGCGGCCTCCTGGCCTACGCGATCCGCTGGCAGCTCGCGTTCCCTGACACCGAGGTCCCGGGGTGGGGGTTCGTGGGTCCAGAGGACTACAATGCCCTCGTGACGATGCACGGGACGACCATGGTGTTCTTCGTGGCCATGCCGATCCTGCTGGGGGCGTTTGGAAACTTCCTGATCCCCCTCATGATCGGGGCACGGGACATGGCCTTCCCGCGGCTGAACAGGCTCTCCTTCTGGACCCTCCTGGGCGGGTCGCTGGTGCTGCTCTCATCGTTCTTCGTTCCCGGCGGGGCGGCGTCCGCCGGGTGGACCGGGTACGCCCCGCTCAGCGCGCGACCGATCTACACCGGCGTCAACTGGGGACTCAACCTGTGGCTCCTGGCCCACGCCATCGAGTTCGCCTCGTTCCTCATGGGCGGGGTCAACTTCCTCACTACGGTCATGATCATGCGGGCGCCCGGCATGACGTTCTTTCGCCTGCCGATCCTGATCTGGCAGCTGCTCACCGCGGCCGTGGTGTTCCTCCTGTCCGTGGGACCCTTGATCGCCGGCGCCATCATGCTCCTGATGGACCGGATCGCCGGGACGAGCTTCTTCGTTCCGGAGGGGGGCGGCGACCCGCTGCTGTGGCAGCACCTCTTCTGGTTCTTCGGCCACCCGGAGGTGTACGTGGTCCTGCTGCCGGCCGTCGGGCTCGCGGCAGAGGCCCTGCCCGTCTTCTGCCGCAAGCCGCTCTTCGGGTACCGCTGGATCATCTATTCGACCCTCACCACGGCCATCCTGAGCTTCATCGTGTGGGCGCACCATATGTTTGTTAGCGGGATGGATCCCCGGCTGGCGATGCCCTTCAGCTTCACCACCATCCTGATCTCGGTGCCCTTCGCCATCATGGTCTTCGCCATGATCGCGACCCTGTGGGGAGGGTCCATCCGGTTCACGACGCCCATGCTCTTCGCCGTAGGTTTCCTGTCCATGTTCATCGTCGGGGGACTCACGGGGATCTTCAACGGGTCGGCGCCGGCGAACATCCACGTTCACGCCACCTACTTCGTCGTCGGCCACTTCCACTACACGCTGCTCAGCGGGGTCCTCTTCGGGGGGCTGGCCGGGATCTACTTCTGGTTCCCGAAGATGTTCGGCCGGATGCTGAACGAGACCCTGGGCAAGATTCACTTTTGGCTCACCCTCATCACTTTCAACGCCACCTTCTTCCCGATGCACCTGCTCGGCCTGGGCGGGATGATGCGGCGGATTGCGAACCCGATGCAGTACGAGTTCCTCCAGCCCCTCCAGCCCCTCAACGTATTCATCACCGTCAGCGCCATCGGGCTCTTGCTGGCCCAGCTCCCGTTCCTGATCAACCTCGTCTGGAGCCTGGCGGCCGGCCGGCCGGCGGAGGCAAACCCGTGGGAGGCCGCCACCCTGGAGTGGTCGGCGCCCTCGCCGCCGCCTCACGGGAACTGGGGAGAGGCGATCCCGGTGGTCTACCGCGGCCCCTATGAGTACAGCCCCCCAGAGGTGGCGCAGGATTGGCTCCCGCAGGATCGTGCCCTGGCGGCGCGACCCGGATAGGAGACACGCGCATGGAAGCGAGCGTAGCGACGCGGACGGCGCCGCAAATCCTCCCCGGCAAGGTCGGGGTCTGGTGGTTTCTCGCCTCCGAAATCATGGTGTTCGGCGGACTCATTAGCAGCTACATCGTGGCCCGCCTGGCGAGTTCTGGCTGGTCGGCGGAGGCGGCGCACCTGAGCGTGCCCATCGCGAGCCTGAACACTCTGGTGCTCCTCACCAGCAGCATGACCATGGTATTGGCGTTCGGGGCGGTGGGAAGGGGGGATCGAAGGGGGGTTCGGACCTTTCTGTTGTGCACGATCCTCCTGGGGCTGACGTTCCTGGGGATCAAGGCGTATGAGTACTCCTCGGAGCTTCGGGCAGGTTTCATGCCTGTGACGAGCCCCTTCTGGAACTTTTACTACACCATGACCGGCCTTCACGCGCTGCACGTGCTGGCCGGGGTCATCACCAATCTCAGCCTGTTTGTCGCGGCGCGGCGCGGCCTCCGCAACGCCCATCGGGTGGAGTTGGCTGGCCTGTACTGGCACTTTGTGGATGTCGTGTGGATCTTCCTCTTCCCGCTGCTGTATCTCACGTGACGCCGCTGGGCGCGCGGGCCTTAGCGTATCCGCTTGGCTCTCACCGAACGGTTTCTGGAGGACACCGAAGATGACGCTGGAGAGGGCCCATCCCAACTACGTGACCGTGTGGGTGTGGCTTGTCGTGCTGATGATCGCCGCGGTGCTCGTCAGCTACCTGCCCCTGGCCAAATCCGCCGTAGTCTTTCTGATCTTCGTCATCGCTGCCGTGAAGGCCTTGCTGGTGGCCCTGAATTACATGCACCTCAAATTTGAGGGCCCCGTACTCTGGGCCATCGCGGTGGTCCCGGTGCTGCTGGTCGTCGGCCTGACGCTCTTGCTGTTTCCCGACTTCGTCTTCCACCACCATTGATCCTGGCGGGAACCTCCGGGGCCCTCGTGAGGCGTATGATGCCTGGGATGCTTCGTAGCGACAGGATGTCATCTTCCGGCCGGCAGTGGCCGGGCGATCGCGTGTGGCTTCACCGGATCGCGGTGTTGAACGCGGGCGCCACATTCCTCCTCATCCTGGCCGGGGGGCTGGTGACCAATACGGGCTCGGGGATGGCGGTCCCGGACTGGCCGGCGACCTTCGGGCAGAATATGTTTCTGTTCCCATGGTCCCGGATGGTGGACGGGATTTTCTACGAGCACAGCCATCGGCTGGTGGGGTCCGCGGTCGGCGTCCTCACGCTGGCGCTGGCCGTGGCGCTCTGGATCCGGGAGCCGCGGCCGTGGCTGCGCTGGCTGGGGATCGGCGCCCTGGTGGCGGTACTGATCCAGGGGGTGTTGGGGGGTCTCCGGGTTGTCCTGGTGGAGGACAGCCTGGCAATCGTCCACGGGGTGGTCGCCCAGGCCTTCTTCGCGCTCACGGTCAGCCTGGCCCTGTTCACCTCCCGGGCATGGATCGGAGCGCCCGCGCGTTCTTCGGTCGCCGATGCGGGTCCCCTGGGGATCCTCTGCCTCTCGACCACCGGCATTCTGTACATGCAGATCGTCTTTGGCGCGCTGCTCACGCACGTGGGCGCCACCCTCGGCGCCCATCTGGCCACGGCCGGCGTGGTCCTGGTGCTCGCGTGCGTGCTGGCAGCCCGGATCCGGCGCTGCCGGGTGGAGCTTCCGCAGCTCATCCGGCCGGTCATCCTGCTGTGTGGCCTGCTGATCCTCCAGCTTGTCCTGGGCCTTGGGGCCTACATGGCCCGCTTCACCAGCGTGCCGTTGCCGCTGGGCCAGGTCAGCGTGCTGGCGTTCCCTGTCCTCCACCGCCTGAATGCGGGTCTGTTGCTCGTGACCAGCCTCGTCCTGACCTTGCGGACCTTTCGGCTATTGGGATGCCCGGCGCGCCGGAGGGGTCCGGGCTGGGTGTCTGGGGAGCTGTCCGGATGACGGTGGGGACCGGAACGAGGGCCATCGAGGTCGCCTGCCTGTCCGGAGGAGCCATCCCCGGCCGGCGGCGGGCCGGCGATTTCCTGGCCCTCACCAAGCCCCGGGTTGTCCTCATGGTGTTGGTCACCACGTCCGTCGGCTTCTATCTCGGATCGCCGGCGGCAGTACCTGGAGCGCGACCTGGACGCCCGGATGGAGCGGACGCGGCTCCGGCCGCTGCCCTCGGGGTGGATCCAGCCCGCCGAGGGGTTCGCCTTCGGGGTGACCATCACCGCGGGCGGGCTCTTGTACCTCGGACTCGCAGGAAGTGTCCTGGCCGCCCTGCTGGCTGCCATCACGGTCGGGAGCTACCTGTTCGCGTACACGCCGCTGAAGCGGAAATCCCCCCTCAGCACCGAAGTGGGGGCCATTCCCGGGGGACTGCCGCCGATGATCGGCTGGGTGGCCGCCCAGGGCACCTTGGGCCTGGAGGCGTGGGTCCTCTTTGCCATCCTGTTCCTCTGGCAGATTCCCCACGCGCTCGCCATCGCCGTCCTCTACCGATCCGACTATGCCCGAGCGGGTTTCCGGTTCCTGCCGGTGCTGGACCCTGAGGGCTCGAGGATCGGGCGCCCGATCGTGAGCCACTGCCTCGCGCTGCTCATCGTCGGCCTTCTGCCAACGCTCACCGGGCTGGCAGGACCGCTCTATTTCTTCGGGTCCCTGGCCCTCGGGGTCGCGTTCCTCGGCTGCGGAATCCACCTGGCGATCGCCGGTTCGGCGAGCGCCGCACGGCGCCTCCTGTTCGCCTCGTTGGTGTACCTCCCCGCAGTGCTCGGGCTGATGGCCCTGAGCAAGATGTCCTTCTGACGGACGCTGAAGCTGGCTCCAGCCGCCGGGACCAATGACGTCGTCTACGCCTCTGCTGTCTTGCCTTCCCTGGGGACACCTTGCCTTTGCTCTCAAAAAGTGATACCAAGAGGCTCCCCAAAGTCACACCGTCCGACTCGGGTCGGCCCAGGCGGGAAGATCTGCTTCGGAGGGGGAAAGATACCTTTCTCGGTTCCCGGGCGCCGGGGATGCGGTTGTCCCCAGGGCCGACCCGATCCAAGCCCTCGAGGGATGGGTCTTGCCCGGGCAACGGGCTGTGGGGTGTGGAAGCCGCCGTGAGACGGCCGTCAAGAGTCCATCCCCGGTGCGATTCCTGCCAGACGCGGGAACAGTGTATTTTCAGCGGGCTCTCCCCTGCGCAGGTGGAGGCGTTCAACCGCATCCGCCATCTCCACCACTACAAGCCTCGCCAAGCCATCTTCCACGAGGGGACCCCTGCCCTGGGGTTTCACATCGTTTGCGCCGGGCGGGTGAAGCTGAGCACGGCGGGCCGGGGAGGCCGAGAGCAGGTCATTCGCATCGCCAACCCCGGCGAAATCATCGGGGAGGAGTCGCTCCTCGATTCACACGGCTGTAACGCCACCGCCGAGCCCTTGGAAGACTGCCACACGGCGTTCATCCAGCGCGATCAATTCATGGCGCTGCTGGAGTCGAACCACCAGGTCGCGTCCCGGTTCCTGCTCCACTTTTGCCGAACCCTCATCGAGACCCAGGGTCGCCTGGCGCAGATGGGACTGGGTGACGCCCGCTCCCGGCTCGCCGGGACCCTGTTCGATCTGGCGCAACGCTATGGCCGGGGGACGGCAGAGGGCGTGGATCTGGATGTGAACCTGAGCCGCGCCGAGCTGGCCGCCATGGTGGGCGTGAGCCCGGAAACGGTTATGCGGCTGCTGGGCGAATTCAGGACAAAGGGGGTGCTCCGCCTCGATGGCCGGCGGATCATCGTGCTAAGCGTGAAAAGGCTGGAGGCCCTGGCCCGCCACTGAGCCCTGTTTCCCTGCTCGCCGCACTGAGGGGGCACGGTAGGCGCCTGGGACGCGCTGCCTGCCTGGCTGAAGAGAGGACGCCACCCATGAACGAGAATGAGCACCCGAAGGGCGCGCTGCTCTTCATCCTGATCTATCTGCTCCTCCTGGCTGCCCTTTGGACCAATGCCTATCTGCGGTTGTGGGGAGGGTAGGGGACCATGAGGCGGAACAGCACGGTATACCTGTACGAGCTGGCATGGATGCTTCCCGGCATCGCGATCTCCGTGGGGATGCTGGTGGCACTGCTCGTCTCCGCCTTCGGCGCGGGCATCCATCTGCCGGGGGACGAGGGCCGGGTAGACCCGACGAAACTTGCCCAGACGCCCCCCTTCGATCGGCCGGGGGTGGTGGAGGTGGCTCCCGGCCGCTACGAGGTGCGCCTGGTGGCGCAGGCCTGGGCCTTCGGCCCGCCGGAGGTCCGCGTCCCCGCCGGTTCGACGGTTACCTTCGTCGCGACCAGCAGGGACGTGGTGCACGGCCTCTTCATTCCCCGCACGAATGTCAATGTCATGCTCCTTCCGGGCCAGGTGACCCGAGCGACGATGCGTTTCGACCAGCCCGGCGAGTATGCCATCCTGTGTCACGAGTACTGCGGGATTGCTCACCACATCATGGCGGGGAAGGTGATCGTGGAGCCCCGCCCCCAGGCCGCCCTGGCGAAGGAGGTGGCGCATGCCCACTCCCAGCACTGACACTCTGGATCTGATTCCAGAACGCGGCCTGACCGGTGCCTACATTCTCGTCGCCCTCGTCGCCCTTTTCGGCGGCGTCACCACGGGCCTGTTTCAGGCTCTGGAGTATGCCGGCCTCGACCTGTATCCCCGGCTTTCCCCCGCGATCCAATCCTATTACCATGGCTTGAGCATTCACGGAGTCCTGAATGCCCTGGTCTGGACGACCTTCTTCATCTGCGGCTTTCTCCAGTTCATGACCGTCCGAGCGTTGGGGGTGCCCCTTGCCAGCCGTTCCCTGGGCTGGCTGACGTTCTGGCTGATGACCGGGGGACTTGTGTTGGACCTGGCGGGCGCGGAACCCGGAAACCCGGACACCCCTCGCGGCCTTCATGTCCCTGGTCACGTTTGTGATGTGGACCATCGCCTCGCTCGGCATCGCCGCCGAGATGCTCTTCATGATGATTCCATGGTCCCTGGGACTCATGGCGGGGACAGATGCCCTCCTGGCCAGGGTGCTCTTCTGGTTCACCGGCCATCCCATCGTGTATTTCTGGCTGCTTCCCGCCTACGTCTCCTGGTACACGCTGATCCCGAGGCAGGCGGGGGGCCGGCTTTTCAGCGATCCGCTGGCGCGGGTGGCCTTCATCCTCTTCCTGATCCTCTCCATCCCGATCGGCTTTCATCACCAGTTCACCGACCCCGGCATCGAGCGGGGGTGGAAGCTCCTCCACGCCTTCCTGACCTTTGCCGTGTTCTTCCCGAGCCTCATGACGTTCTTCAACGTGGTGGCCTCGCTGGAGAGCGGGGCCCGCGCGCGGGGCGGGAAGGGCTGGGTCGCCTGGTTCGCGAAGCTGCCCTGGGGTGACCCCTCGCTGGCCGCGCAGGTCTTGGCCATGCTGCTGTTCACCTTCGGCGGGGTGGGCGGCCTCATCAACGCCTCCTTCAACCTGAACCTGGTCGTTCACAATACCGCGTGGATCCCCGGACACCTTCACCTGACGGTGGGAACAGCCGTCACCCTGACCTTCATCGGGATCACCTA